>CAYFQS010000346.1:0-4268 GCA_964345245.1 uncultured Planctomycetaceae bacterium
TATGACACACGATTCCGCCTCGGTCAAGACAAAACCGGCCAAGCGGGGTCAGATTTTGGTTCAGGCGTCCCAGGGCAGGTCGGGCTGGTCCTGTTCGTCGAGGGCCTCGCGGCGGGCTTGTCCGTTCTCCGTAGTACGACGAAGGATGAATTCGAGGTATTCGGGGTCAACCTCATAGCTCACGCCGGCGTCGGCCTCGGGCATCGGACAGCCCCCGCAAACCATGGCCCCCTGGGATTGTCGCCGCGGGCGAGGTGGTGGTCGGGGCGGCGCTCTCGGACGAAGAACTCGTGGCGGAGAACCCCACTGGCTCGACGCGTCCACCACGCAGCTTGCCAACCGTCCGTCGCCGTCGCCGGATGCGAACGCGCCCTCGCCGTCCGCTGAAGCATCGCATCCTCGCCGGTCACCATGCCCCGAATCGCGTCCCGATCAACCGCCCCGCCCCAGCCGCCACACAATAAATCATCCTGACACCTTTTCCGCCCTTGCATCATTGCGGACCGATCGGCACGGACAGGCGGACGCGGGCGCCGCCGCCGGGGGGATGCTCGATCTCGACGCTGCCGGCGAACTGCTCGACGCGCTGGCGGACGTTGAACAGGCCGAACCCGCCGCCGTCGGCGGTGGCCTCGTTGGGCATGCCCACGCCGTCGTCGCTGACGATGACTTCCGCGCGTTGGCGGTTGCTGGCGATCTCGACCTCGGCGCGTGAGGCCTCGGCATGTTTGACCACGTTGAACAGCAGCTCCCGCGTAGCGCGATAAAGCGTGACCCGCAGTTCCTCATCGAGCGGCTCGTGATCGTCGTTTGCGTGGACGCAGACCGCGAGGCCATGATCGCGGGCAAAGCGTTCGGCGGTCTGTTCGAGCGCGGCGGCGAGGCCGATCTCGAACAGCTCCGGCGGGCTGAGCTGAAAGGTGAGATGCCGGGTGAGTTCGATCGCCTGTTGGACCATATCGAGGGCGTGGGTGAGTTGGTCGGTGACCGAAGCGTCGGCATGGCGGGCGACCATCTGCAGGCGTAGGCGGATGGTGGCGAGGAGCTGGCCGATCTCGTCGTGCAGCAGCGTGGCGATGCGGCGTCGCTCGCGTTCCTCGGCCCAGGCCAACTCGCGGGCCAGGGTCTGCAACTGCCGCTGGTGTTCCCGCAGGGCCCGTGCCGCCTCGTGACGCTCGGTCACGTCGCGGCCGACGGCCTGGACCTCGACGATGTCGCCGGCGGCGTCGAAGATGGCGCAATCCTCCCACGCGATCCAGCGCCAGCCGTCCACCGTCATCGCTCGCTGCTCGATGCTCACGCGGTGCGGGGGGCTTTGGAGACTGGTCATGGCCTCGGCGGCGGCGGCCCGGTCCGCTTCGTGGACGAGGGGCATGAACGGCCGGCCGAGCAACTGCTTCGGCGACTTGCCGAACTTCCGGCAGTAGGCGTCGTTGACGAAGGTGAACCGCCGGTCGAGGGTGACGCGGACGATCAGGTCCTGCTGCGACTCGACGAGCCCGCGATAGCGCTCTTCGCTGGCCCGCAGGGCCTGCTGGGTGCGGAGTTGGAGCGCCAGGTGGCCGAGCGTCGAGGCGTAGAGGGTCACGAGTTCGAGGTCGGCATCGGTCGCCGGTCGCCGGCTGAGCAGGTTGTCCACGCTGAGCACGCCGAGGATATGCTCGCCGTTCCAGAGCGCGGCGGTGGCCTGCCAGCCGCGGCCGACCTGCTGGGCATGGGCGTTGAACAGCGGGGTGTCGGTCCGCAGGTGCGCCCGGCCGGGCTCGGCAAGCGCCAAGCCGACCACGCTGCCGGGTCGCGCGGCGACGGTGTGCGCTCGCTCGCTGCGCAGGTTCCCGCCCTCGTCGATGCCGTAGGTTCCAACAAACGTCTCAGCTCGGTCGGTTCTCTGCCACACGCTCATGCGGTCGAAGCCCAGCTCGGCCGCTCCGAGCCGCACCGCTTCGCGCCACAGCGCATCCAGATCGTCGATGGAAGACAGGGCATTGCGAACACGGTGCAGGGCGGTGAGTCGGCGGCGGAACTGCCGTTCGGCGTGTTCCTGCTGTTGCAGGGCCCGCTCGGCCCGGCGGTGCTCGGTCACATCCACGGCCACGCTGATCACGCCGTTCACGTCGCCCGCCGCATCCCGCGACGGAGTGAGATGGAGTTCGAACCCCTGGCCGCGGAACTCGACGTTGGTCACGTTCGCTTCGCCGGCGAGCGCGCGACGAATCGCGGCGACCATTTCGGGGCGATCGGGGTGCAGTTGGAATACCGACTGCCCGACGTTTTCGTTCGGCCGCCGCCCGATCTTCCGCAGGGCCTGCCCTTCCTGCATCAGAATGCGGCCCTCGCGGTCCAGCGTGGCGAGGATCACCGGCGCCTGCGTGATGATCGACTGGACGTAGGTCTTCTCCTCCCGGGCCCGTCGCTGCGCCGCCCGTTCGTCGGTCACGTCCTGCGCCGAGGCAACGAGTCCGCCCACCGCCGGGTCGTCGATCAGATTGCGTATCGTGGTCTCGATGATTCGATAACCGCCATCGCGGTGGCGAAGTCGCTGCTCCACGGTCGCGGCGGCCTGCGGGTCCCGCAGCAGCCGGTCGATGGTCGCGCGGCTTGCCGGGATGTCGTCGGGATGGATCAGCGCCTCGGCGCTGACGCCGATGAGTTCATCCGCCGTATAGCCGAGCAGCCGCTCGACCGCGGCGTTGATGTACCGTATCCGGTTGTCCGGCTCGATCACGATGATGACGTTGGCGACGTTGTCCACCAGGGCGCGGAAGCCCCGGTCGTCGGCGTGGGCTGAATCGTCGAATGGGATTTCGGTCGCCATGAAACGCCTGATCGGATGCAACGGGTCAAAGCGGCGAAGGGGCGTCATCCTGGGAATTCTCCCCATCGCACGCAATCTTTTCCGGTATTGTACTTGACGAGGAGCATGAGATAGAGAATGCTGTAGTAGAATTTGTCATCGAACCTTTTCTCTCGAAAGGGGCACGCCCATGAATTGGCGAAAGTGGATTGGAACGGGACTCGTGGTCCTCGCGGCGCTCATGATGCCGATTGCGATCGGCGGCTGCGGCAACGGTGACGAAGGCGAACCGCCTGAGGCGCCGGACCTGGAAGGCACCATGGACGACATGCAGGACGGGGCGGACGACGCGGCGGACGAGATGGAAGACGCCGCCGACGAAATGATGGAGTAATCCAACGCCAGACAAGCCGTCACCACCGGCAAAGCCCGCGGAATCACCGCGGGCTTTGTCTGTGGGGCCAGGCGTAGCAGCGGACTTCGAACACCGCCGCGGGGCAGTCGCCGTGGACGGCGAGCAGCTCGATGGACAAACGCCGCGTCTCGGCGGGCTTGTCCAGTTCGATCACGTTGCGGGTCTGGTGATTGGTCGTGCATTGATGCAGCACATCGCCGGCCGCGTTGATGATGCGGTAGTGCCGCACGCAGAAGGGCATCGCCCGTTCCACATGGCCCATCAGCACGGACTCCATGGGGTGATCGAGGTCGCTGTCGAAGGCGAGTTCGATCCGGCGGATCGTGCGCGGCTCATCCCACGCGAGGGTGAGCGTCGGCTGATCGTCGTCGAAGTCCGCGACCCATGCGTTGGGGGTCGTGGTCGGCCGGGCGACGCCGTTGGCGACGTTCGCCGGGGCAAAGGCATCGAGGGGCGGGTCGATCTGCAGGGCGAAGTTCCTGCCTTTCGGCCGGCGCTCGGGCGGCCACATCTCGAACTCCTCCACCCCGATCTGGTCGCCCGTCGCCTGCCTCCGCCCACGCCGCATCGACAACACGCCGGTCAGCCGACGATCGCTTGTCCGCACGGCGAGGTGTTCGTTGTCCATCAGGCAAACGAAGGCGTATTGCGGCTCGTCGAGCTCTGCCGGGAACTCCAGCCGCACGGTCTGCCCTTCGCCTTCGGGCAGTTCGAGGAGACATGTCGCCAGGATCGTATCCGGCGTGAAGCTCCCGAGTCGGGAGCACGCGCGAAGCTCGGCCCGGACCGTCGTGGGCTCGGCCACGTCGAGCGTGAGCGTGATCGTCGGCGGTTTGCCGGCCGGTAGCGGCAGCATCTGCGCCCGCGCGACGTTCAACGGCGCCGCGTCGCGGGCGGTCGGCAACCCCGCCAGCTTCAGCCGGCTCGAGGCGGTGATCGTCGCTTCCCGGGCGAGATCGTTTTCGTCGTCCAGCGTGAAGCCCGGGATGTATTGCCCGGCCCGCATGAGATCGCGCTGGAGGCGGGGGACGTCGACCGCGGCGGGGGCGCCGGCCCGCG
>CAYFQS010000347.1:0-4266 GCA_964345245.1 uncultured Planctomycetaceae bacterium
GAGATCATCATCAAGGACGTGATCGCCGACGCCTTCCTGCAGCAGATACTGACCCGTCCGGGGGATTACGACGTGATTGCGACGATGAACCTGAACGGCGATTACATCTCCGACGCCCTCGCCGCCCAGGTCGGCGGGATCGGCATCGCCCCCGGCGGGAACATCAACTACACCACCGGCGTCTCCCTGTTCGAGGCCACGCACGGCACCGCCCCGAAGTACGCCGGACAGGACAAGGTCAACCCCGGCTCGCTCATTCTGTCGGGCGAGATGATGTTGCGTTACATGACGTGGACCGAGGCCGCCGATCTCGTGCTCAAGGGCATGGACGGGGCCATCGCGGCCAAGACGGTCACCTACGACTTCGAGCGCCTCATGGAAGGCGCGAAGCTCCTGAAATGCAGCGAATTCGGCGACGCGGTGATCGAGCACATGGCCGACTGATCGGGTTGGTACGTGATCTGTGGTCGCCAGCGCTGCATGTGGCCGATCCCTGCTTACCGCAGAGACGCAGAGCGGTTGGGGGCTGGATGGAGGGGCGTGAGGTTGTGGCGTGCGGTGTGTTACTTCTTACGGATTCGGAGAAGCATCGAGCCGGTTGTGCCCGTATCCGGTCGAGCACGGCTGCGCTCAACCAATCACGCCGCCGGTTTTATCCACGCGTCCAACCTGCACGAGCTTGCCTGCGTTTTTGTTGCTGGGTTTGTCCAGGAAGCGTATCACTTCGGCGCCAGCGCCGTTCTCGTCGCGGTCTTCCAGTAGCGCTCGATTGAGGCGTTGATCTCCTGCTTCGCCTCGTCGATGTTGAACCAGCCCTCGGTCTTCACTTCGCCTTCTTCCAGGTCCTTGTAGTGGGCGAAGAAGTGTTCGGCCTCGCGCAGGAAGTGGGGCGGCATGTCGTCGATGTGCCGCACGTGGGCGTACAGCGGGTCCGTGCTCGGCACGGCGAGAATCTTGTAGTCCGGCGCCCCCGAGTCGATCATCTTGAACAGCCCGAGCGGCCGGGCCTCGATCAGGCAGCCGCTGAACGTCGGCTCGCTCACGTTCACCACCACGTCCAGCGGGTCGCCGTCCTCGGCCAGCGTCTGGGGGATGAACCCGTAATCGCCGGGATACGTCGCCGAGGTGTACAGGTACCGATCAAGACGCAACAGCCCCGTCTCCTTGTCGACCTCGAACTTGCTTCGCCGGCCTTTCGGAATCTCGATGATGGCGTGCAGCACCTCCGGCGGCTTCGGGCCGGGCGAGACGGTCTGGTAACGGTTCGGCAGATTCATGCTCATCGCGACATACTCCGTGCTTCGAGGCCTTATCTTTGGCACGGTGATCGCCGCGGACAAGTCATCGGGCTGATTTCCCTCGATGTGCCGGAGCCGTTAATATCCTTCGTCCGCGAATTCGTATCGGAAAGGACTCAACATGGCTGTCGGCAGTTTCTGCCTGGTGCTCCACGGACACCTGCCGTACGTGCTTCGCCACGGCGTGTGGCCTCACGGCGAAGATTGGCTCTACGAAGCCACCGCCGAGACGTATATCCCCCTGCTCGAGATGATCGGCCACTGCGTGTTGCACGGCGTGTCGCCGCGGATGACCGTCGGCCTCACCCCCGTGCTCCTTGAACAACTCGCCCACGATCATTTCAAGGACGGTTTCGAGCGGTATCTCGATGACCGCATCGAGCGAGCCCGCGAAGACCGCCAGGACTTCGAGCGGGACGGCGACGACCACCTTGTCTACCTCGCCGACCGGTGGGTGGAAATCTTCGGCCGAATCCGCGATTACTTCCATTCGGTCGACCGCGACGTGCCCGGCGCCTTCGCCCGCTACGCCCGTGACGGACACATTCAGCTGCTCACGTCATGCGCCACCCACGGCTATCTGCCCTTGCTGTACGAAGACTCGTCCATTCGGGCGCAGTTGCGGGCGGGCCTGGCGAGTTCGCACCGGATTCTCGGGTTCAAGCCGGTCGGGATGTGGCTGCCGGAATGCGCGTACCGGCCGGGCGGGCCCTGGCGGTCGCCCAACGGCTGGTCGCCCAAGGACAACCGCATCGCCGTGGAGCATCTCATCGCCGACGAGACGATCCACCATTTCTTCGTCGAGACGCACCTGATCCGCAACTGCCGCAGCGAGTGGGTCCGGGACAACGGCGACTGGCATCGCGTCGGCTGGGATGAGGCCGAGAAGTACCCCAACCGCGGATGGCGAAGCGTCAACGAGCCGGTCCTCGTCAACTCCGACGGGATGGGCCCGGGGCGCGTGGCCGTGTTCGGTCGCGACGAGCAGGTCTGCGAACAGGTCTGGTCCGGCGACATCGGCTACCCCGCCGACCCGGCCTACATGGAGTTCCACAAGAAGCACGGCCCGAAACGCGGCCTGCGCTACTGGAAGATCACCGGCCCGAAAGTCGACCTCGGGGCGAAAGACCCGTACTTCCCCGACGACATCGACAGCAAGCTCTTCGAGCACGCGAGCAACTTCTGCGACGTGGTCAAAGGCCGGCTGCACGACTACCGCAACCGCACCGGGCGGCACGGCGTGGTCGCGGCCACCTTCGACGCCGAGCTCTTCGGCCACTGGTGGGTCGAGGGCCCCGAGTTCCTCCGCAACGTCATTCTCAACTTCAACGCCGACCCGGATGTCGACATCGACACCGCCGCGGACTTCCTCGAGAAGCACCCGCCCGACAAGACGGTCTCGCTGCCCGAGGGCTCGTGGGGCGAGGGCGGCGACCATCGCGTGTGGACCAACGACCGCATCAACTGGATGTGGGACATTGAGTACCGCTGCGAGGCGCTGTTCGGCAAGATGACCTTCGAACTGCCGTGGGAGGAGGACGAGCAGATCGCCGAACTGCTGGAAAAGGCGGCCCGCGAACTGCTGCTGCTGCAGGCGAGCGACTGGCAGTTCGTCGTCTCCCGCGGACAGGCGATTGACTACGGCATCAAGCGGTTCATGGAACACGTCTCGCGCTTCGAGTCGCTCATCGACATCGCGGAGAAGCTCTCCCACGACTCGGCCTACCTCGGGCGGATGAACGAGGTCGAGCGACACGAAGTCGCCGACGCCGACCTGCACGACATCATCTTTCCGTCGATCGAGCTGAAGTGGTGGAATATGTGATCGCCGCCCGTGATCCGGGGCGTTGGACAGGCGCGATCTCGCTTCAGCGAGGCGTGAGCGGCCGAGCAAGCACGGTGTGCTATCCCCCGGTGATCAGACGCTGGATGTCGTGGTAGGTCACGACGAGCACGAGCCCGCCGAGCAGCACGAGGCCGGCGTAGGTGACCGCGGCCAGCACCCGCTCGGGGAGCGGTTCGCCGCGAATCTTCTCGATGATCAACATGACGAACAGCCCCCCGTCCACGATCGGGATGGGCAGGAAGTTGAACACCGCGAGGGCCACGCTGATCAGCCCGAGGAAAAACAGCAGATACGACCAGCCGCGGTCGGCGCTGATGGTCCCGGCCTCGATGATCCCGACCGGTCCGCGCAGTTCCTTCACCGGCACCCGCTGCTGGAACAGGCGAATGAGCGTGACGTAGGTCTGCTTCATGAACATCCCGGTCTTGTCGAAGCCCATCGCGACCGCGGTAAGCGGATCGCCCGCCCGCTGCACCTCGCGGAGCATCTCGAACGGCGGCAGGTCCGTGCGGGTCCAGGGCAGGTCGGCGAGCGAGGCGAGCAGTTGCCTGTCCTGCTCGTCGAGTGCGACCGTGGCCGATTCTTCGATTCCCTCGCCGAAGGGCAGGCGATAGGTCACCTCGATGGTCTCGCCCTCGACGCCCTGAAGGGCGAGGCGGATGTCGGTGAAGTCTTCGACCGGGTGACCGTTGATCGAGGTGATCCGTGTATTGGCCGGCCAGTTCAACTCGGCGAAGGGCGAGAAGGGCAGCACCTCGACGACGGCGGGGCGGTCGAAGGCAAAGCCGAGCTGCACGCCGACCCGCGCCCCGCCTCGATGCGACTCCGGCGTCACCTCCAGTGCCACGTTCTCCCCGTCCCGGCGCACCACGAATTCGAGCGGTTGGTCGGCCGCGGGCTCAATGACCTTCTTCAATTCCCCATGCGTGGGCCATTCGACATCCCCGATTCGCACCGCCAGGTCGCCCGGCTCGATGGCCCCGTCGGCCGGATTGCCGGGCACGATCAGGGGAAACTGCGTCGCGGGCACGAGCCCGGCGAGGTGGCCGATCGGAATCTCATCCCCATCGCCGTCGCGGTTGCCTTCGTCCTCTGTTGATTCTTTCGCAGCTTCGGCTTCCT
>CAYFQS010000348.1:0-4241 GCA_964345245.1 uncultured Planctomycetaceae bacterium
GCGGCCAAACTGCTACCTTGCCGGACATGCGACTTGAACCCAACATACAGCAGCACGTCGACCGGGTGATCGGCCGGTCGAAGGCGTTCCACGCGGCGGACGAGCCGGGGCACTATCTCGTGGCGGCGAGTTTCCCCACGCCGGCGAGCGGGGTGAAGATTCCACCGCTGTACGAGTTCGATCTCGACAACCAGTTGCTCGAACGGCAGGGGCTGCAGCTCGAAGCCGCCCGGCCGGCCCTCGACGCCCGCCGCGGACTCGACGACGACACGATCCCCGCGCTGCATCCGCACTTCGGGATCGCGGAACACTCGGCCTGGATCGGCATGGAAGTCCTGCTCCAGGAATCAACCTGTCTGCCCATCCCCCTGATCGAGGAACCGGGCGATCTCGACCGCATCGAGCTCAGCGAAGACAACCGCTGGTTCCGGTATATGAACCGGTGCTACGACTTCCTGCGTGAGCGGCAGGACGGCACCTACGTACTCGGCGTGCGGGGGACGATGATGCCGATGGACATCGCCAACGCCCTGCGGGGCGACGCACTGTTCATGGATTTCCTGGCCGACCCGGAGTTCGCCCATCGGCTGATGGCGTTCTGCGTCGACGCGGTGGACTGGTACTACCGGCATCTGCGCTCTTGGTGCGATGAACTGGACGGCGGGCATCGGTTCAGCTTCGGCGGCGGCTGGGGCGGGCCGGACTTCCTCGGCCACACCTCCAACGACGCCGCGATGCTCTGCGGGCCCGAGGTCTACGACGAGTTCGGCTTCCCCTACGAACAACAACTCCTCCGCGGCTTCGGCGGCTGTCTCTACCACATCCACAACCAGCAGCTTCACTACGTGCCGCGGCTATCGCAGCTCGAGAAGCTGTCGCTGCTGCAGGTGGCTCAAGACCCCAAGACGCCGCCGCCGCTGGAGGATCTGCCGCGGATTCTCGAGCACACCGGCAGCGCCAACCTGATGCTCGCCGGCTCGGCGGACGCATGGCGGGAGCACATCGACAAGCTCAGCGGCCGGAACGTGTTCTGCGAGGTGCGCTGTCGCGATCGGGAAGAGGCGCAGCGGATGGTCGAGTTCATCCGTGAACGGTCGAAGCCGCTCGGCTGATCGCAAAACGCTCACTCGTCTTCGGCGCCGAGTTCCAGCATGTGCTTTGCGACTTCGCGGAGCTTCGTTCGGTCAAGTTTGAACGCGGGCATCTGCGGGAAGTCTTCGCGCTTTCGGCCGGGGTTGCGGGTCCAGGTGACGATGCCTTCGGGGTCGCCGGCGTAGAGTTCGGCGATCTCCCGCACCGACGGGCCAGTACGGACCTTGTCCACCGCATGGCAGAGCGAGCAGGTGCTCTCGAACAGGGCCTGGCCGATCGGCTTGTCGCCGAGGATCGCGGCCTGCTGCTCCGCCCGGGCACCGGCGAGGCGGACCTTCCGCTCGAACTCGATGGTGGCGGCGGTGACCTGCGATTCGTGCTCGGCCAGGGCGCCGTCGCGGTAGAGATGCCGGCCGGTCCCCATGCACAGCACCACGACGCCGAGCAGGGCCGCGGCATGCAAGAGGCGGCGACCGATCTCGGCCTCACCGCCGTGCCACGCCCGCCAGAGCGGCCACATCGCGGCGATCGCCACCGCCGCCCCGCCGAACGCCATCACGGTCACCCCCATGGTCACGCCCTGCCACGGCAGCGTGAAGTACACCAGCGGCCCGACGACAAGCTGACCCGCGGTCACGATCAGGGCGAAGAAGCAGAACATGCGGCGAAGCTGCGGGCGGGTGAAGCCCGGCGTCGACCGCTCGGCGTCGAAGCCCGGCCGGCCCATCCACCACGCGAGGAACAGCCCTGTCAGCGCCAGCGACGCGAGCATGAAATGCAGGTACCGCGGCCAGACGTTGTCCAGCACGATCGACTCCCCGAACCCCCCGGTCTCCCGCCAGTGCTCGGGGAAGAGCATGAGGTTGATGTTGGCCAGGAAGATCAACGGGATGAACCAGAAGATCGCCGCGGCGGCCACGACCACCGCGATGTGCAGCGACTTCATGCCGCTCATCGCCCGCCAGGCGTACTTGTGCAGGTACGTCAGCAGGAAGGCGACGATCACCAGCGGCACCACGGAAATCCACGCCTCGCCGGTGATCGCGTTGGCCGAATAGAAGTGCACGGTGTAGAGCACGTTGATCGCGAGCAGCGGCCCGACGCCGAGCACCACCGCCAGCGACTTGTTGACCGTGATCGTCGCCCCGATCGCCCGGGCAAGCCCGTCGTATCGCGGCTTTCGCCGACCGATGATCTCAAACCATGCGGTCAGGGTCGTCCCCCCGAGCATGAGGTTCACGAAGAGGATGTGCAGCAGGAACACCGCCACGAGCACCGCCTTGAGCAGCCACCCCATCGCGGGCAGCGGCAGGGGCACGTCGCGCGGCACGGGCGTCTGGGCGAGGAGCATGATCATCGACTCGCCTCCCCGCCACGCAGGGCGAACTCCCGCCGGGCGGCGGCCGGGTCCTGCAATGTCGCGAGATACTCCGCCAGGGCCTCGCGCTCCGCATCGCTGCCGGGAAAGGGCGGCATGAACGGCCGCACGTTGTGCATCCCGCCGATGAAGCTCGCGATCTCGTCCGGTCGCCACGGTTCTTCCTCGCCGTACAACCGAATCAGCCGCCAGCGGATGCTGAACGTCCCATCCACGGTGTGGCACCGCGTGCAGGCGAGGGCGAAAACGTTGCGCCCCGCTTCGAGCTTGTTCTCGTCGGTCACGATGGGCGTGGTGGTGTAGGTCGCATGGGCGAGCAGGCCTTCCTGCTGGTACAGCGGATAATCCTCAACCCGGAGGCCGTTGGCGTACAGGTAATTCTGGATCACGTAGGGCTTGCGGATGAACTCCCGCACCCGCTCGAAACTGCCGAGCAGCCCCATCGCCAGGATGATCGGCACGACGAGGGCGACCGGCGGGAGGAGGCGCGGCTTGATCGCGCCCCACAGGGCCACCGCCGCGATCACCCCCACCGCGATGAGCAGCATCGCGAGCACCGCCTCGTGCCAGTCGGTGAAGTCCTGCGTGGTCAGGGCCACCGCGAGGTTGCCGACCATGGACCGCGGGATCATGTACCAGTACACCAGCCCCGCCCCGAGGGTCCAGATCAGCCAGTAGCCGACCCAGAGCGAGACGACGCGGATCGCGCGGCGGCGGACCGGATCGTCGCGCCGGGTGAACACGGGGGTCAGGCCCAGCACGACGAGCCCCCCGCCCATGAGGGCGCAGCACGTCCGGAACGCGAGTTGCGGGAAGTAGAGCGGGTTGAAGAAGCCGCTGAAGAACCCTTGGTCGGCGACCCACTGTCCGGAGTCCATCATGAACCCGAGGATGCCGACGATGATCGCCATGGTGGCAAAGGAGAACAGGGCCAGCATGACGCCGAGCCAGATATGAGCGAGCTTGGGCTTGACGCGCAGCACGCCCGCCGGGCCGAGGCGGATCGCGAAGGGCTCGGTCCGCTGCGTCCACCGCCGCCAGGTCATGAAGTAGGCGAGGATGAGCACGACCTCGACGACGAAGACGATCCACTCGATGAACCAGCCCCAGAAAAACACGCGGATAAGCGAGCCGATCGCATCGGGGTTGACCAGCGACGTGGAGAACCAGATGCCCACGCCGGTCATGGCCCCGAAGGTGGTGGTGATGATGAAGATGACGAAGAGCACGCGGTAGGCCAGTTCGTCCCAGCTCTTCTCGCCGGTGCGATGGCCCCACCATTCGAGGCCGACGATCAGCGGCGCGATCCCCACCGCCAGCGGGTGGTTGATCAGCACGTGGGTCACGGCGATAAGCGCGACGAGGACCGGGTTACCGAGTCCGTCCAGGTGGAATACGGGGAAGTTCATCCGTCAGCGTGATCTCAGCACGACACGGTGAGGCGGCCCGCCGTCGAGTCACGCCGCCGATGCTACGGCAGCGGCGGAGCTGACGCAATCTCACCGACCGCACGGGTCAACGGGCGTGGCGGCTTCAGCCGCCATGGTTTCCCCGCGCGGGGATCCCCACTCGGACATCGCGACTGAACTCGCCACGCCGAAGCGCTTCGCCGCCGGCGCGGCGGTCACTCGCCGGGGAAGGTGTGCGAGATTCTTTTCTGGCAACGGCCAAATCGGCGTGCCCGTGCCCCTGTTTTTTTGAATCAGAATCCAAGATTGCCTTGGTCTCAAGCGGGCTTTGCCAGAATTTGTGCCCGTACACCACACCGGGG
>CAYFQS010000349.1:0-4233 GCA_964345245.1 uncultured Planctomycetaceae bacterium
ATGCGGAAGCGATGTCGGATATTATCGTTTGGTGGTGTTGTGGTAGACGCCGGGTTGGGGCAGACCGGTTCGGGTTGACCCGAGAACGGTATCCGGCACTGTCGACACTGTCTCAGCCCCCGGCACTGTTTCTGCCCTCGTTCCGGGCGACCGCTCGCCGGCGGCGATCAGCTCACGACGTTCCATCGGCTCTTTGGCGGTCGGGACGGCGATGGCGACGTGGATCGGGCTGACCATGCCTGGCATGGAAAGCCGTGTCGTGGATGCTTGGTCGTGGCCATCGAGGCATGGAGGCCCCGCCGGCAAACGCCGGCGAAGAAAACAGTGTAGTGCCAATGGGATCACGTGAATGGGCAAGTAGCGTCCATGATGAAAGTTGCAGAGTCACAGTGTTGAAGATGGGCTTGCAACCCGTGGCAAGGTCGTTGCTGCGCTGAAGGTGGCGGTTTTCAGCCCTCGGCCTGGACGTGTGTTTCGGTCAAGGCCTTGCGGACTTCTTCGAGGAGCTGGTCGACGCGGAAGGGCTTGAACAGGACGGCGGACAGCCCCTCCTGCGAGGCGCGGACGATGTTGTGGTTCGGGTCGTAGCCGAAGCCGGTCATGAGGATCACCGGCACGTCGGCGTCGCGGCGTTTTGCGGCGGCGAAGATTTCGTACCCATCGCGGTGCGGCATTCGGATGTCCGAGATCACCAGGTCCATCTGGTGCTCGTGGATGATCGCCGCCGCCTGGGCGCCGTCCTCGGCGGTGAACACGACCGCGCCCCGGCCCTTGAGCACCCCGGCGATGGTCTGGCGGATGTTCGGTTCGTCGTCGGCCACGAGGACCCGTTTGTCCTTGAGCAGCGGGTCGGTCTCGACCCCCTGTTCGTCGGTCGCGCCGAGGATCGTCTTCGGGCCCTGGGCGACGTGCTGGATCGCCTCGCGAACCTGCTCGACGTTGGTGCGCATCCGCTCGAGATGCGTCCGCATGCCGTCGTCGCCGATGTACTGGTCCATGAGGGTATTGATCTCGACGCCGATGTCGTTGAGCGGCCCGGCGATCTCGTTGACGACGTTCTCGGCGAGTCGGCCGGTCGTGGTGTAGCGTTCGACCACGAGCAGGTCGAGGATGTTCAGTGCGATGGCGATGTAGCGTCCGAAGATCTCGGCGAACTGGCGGTCTTCCTCGGTGAAGGCGTGGGGGTACTGGCTTTCGATGTTGAACACGCCGATCACCTTGTCCTGCAGCCGCAGGGGCACGGTAAGCGAACTGCGGGCCTCGGACAGGCCGATCACGTAAAGCGGGTCTTTCTCCACGTCGTTGGCGATGTAGCTGCGGCCGGTGGCGGCGACGTAGCCGCTGATCCCGTTGCCCTCCGGCGAGGCGTAGAGGTCGACTTCCAGGGCTTCGCTCGGCAGGCCGACGGAGATGACGGTCTCGAGCTTGTTTGATCGGCGGTTGATCAGCCGAATGATGAAGTGGTCGAAGCGCATCAGATCGCTGGTATAGGTGACGACCTTTTCTTCGAGCAGCTTCAGGCGCTGGGCGACGTTCTGCTTGCTGATGGACTCGGCCTCGAGGCGGACGAGTTCGCGTCCGGCCGCGTCGATGGCGTCGATCTTCTGCTGGAGCCGACGGCCGCTCGACGCATCCCACACCACGGCGACGACCTGGCGTGTGCGGCCGTGGTCGTCGAGCACGGGCGATACCATCGCCTCGAAGTACCGGTCCGGACCGACCTGGAAGCCGAATTTCCGGCTGCGGCTGGTGGGGTGTGCGTCGCCGTCGTTGCCGTGGCGATGGTCGAAAACCGATTGGGCGGAAAGGCAGGTCTGCCGGACGCGTTCCAGGACCTCGGCGGGAAAATCCTTCATCCGGTCGTTGGTCCAGACACATACGCCGTCATCGTTGACGATGCACACGCCCTCGCCGATCGTGTTGAGCACGAGCGAGGCCTTCTGATCGACGAGGGCCCGTTCGAGGGGCAGGAAGTCCCCGACGTCGGCGAAGATGGCGAAGTACATTTCATGCCGCAGGGCCGACATCGCTTCGTCGACATCTTCGAACACGTCCACCTCGAAGTGCGGACGGAGACTGTCCAGCACCTCCTGGCGGTCAGTGGTCTTCCCGGCGAGAAGCAGGATTCTAGGCCGAATGTCACTCATGGGCCTTCGTCGTCTACCTATCCCGGCGGAGCACGTACGAATCGGACAGTCTACGGTGGCCGTCGGGCTGGGATCAACGGTCCAATTCCCGTTATCGGTCGCCCGGCGAGAAAATCCTCGAATTTCGTGCTTCAGGGAATATTACGGCAACATCTGGCGGACAGTTCCATTGACAACTGGGAGGATTTCCGACCCCAAACCGGCGGGTTCGTCCTGTAACATCCCATCGGACGCATGCCATTGTGAGACCAGCGGTCATGGAGATGCTTTTGACGATTCTGCTCACCGGCGACGTGATGCTCGGGCGCGGCGTGGACCAGATTCTCCCGCACTCGGTGGCGCCGGAGTTGCACGAGCCCTACGTTCGCACCGCCACGCGCTACGTCGATCTCGCCGAACGTGCGTCGGCCGAGATCGACGCGCCGGTAGATCACGACTACGTATGGGGCGATGCGCTCGCCGTACTGGATCGTGTGGACCCGCAGGTCCGGCTGATCAATCTCGAGACCGCGGTCACTACCAGCGATGAACACTGGCGGGGCAAGGGCATCCACTATCGGATGCATCCGAAGAACGTCCCGACCATCACCGCGGCGGGGATCGACGCTTGCGTGCTGGGGAATAACCACGTGCTCGACTGGGGCTATCCGGGCTTGCGGGAGACGGTGGCGAGCTTGCGGGACGCCGGGCTCGCCCCGGTGGGGGCGGGCGAGGATTTCGAGGCGGCCTTCGAGCCGATCGCGCTGCCCGCACCGGACGACGTGAGGGTGCGGGTGTTCGCCGTGGGCATGCCGACCAGCGGCGTGCCGGCGAGTTGGGCGGCCCGCGACGGGCGGCCGGGCGTGGGGTACCTGCCCGACCTGTCCGGCGACGCCCTCGACGCGGTGAAGCAGATCATTGAGGAGTCGTCCGAAGCGGGCGACGTGATCATCTTCTCCGTGCACTGGGGCGGGAACTGGGGCTACGACATTCCCGGCGAGCAGATCGACTTCGCCCATCGGCTCATCGACGAGGCCGGCGTCGACATCGTCTATGGCCACTCGTCGCACCACCCGAAAGGGATCGAGGTCTACCACGGTCGGCTGATCCTCTATGGCTGCGGCGACCTGATCAACGACTACGAAGGCATCGGCGGTCACGAGAGCTATCGCCCGGAACTGACCGCCCTCTACCTGCCTGCCGTGACCGGCGACACCGGCGAACTCCGCGAGCTTCGCCTATCCCCCATGCGGATCGAGCACCTGCGGCTCAACGATGCGACGGAGCAGGAGACCCAATGGCTGCGCGACCGTCTCAACCGCGAGAGTAACCGATTCGGCGTCCGGTTCGAAATTGACGACCACGGCGACCTGCTCGGCAGTTGGGGCGGGTGAACCGCTTCCGTCCGGGCAGGGTTGTCGCCCAACGCGGCATGCATGGCGGGGTCAGGGCCGTTTCGGTAGGCGGGCACCTCAATGCCGTTGGCGGCAGGACGCCTTTCTGCCGATTGGGAAATATGGCAGAATCCCGTTTTGCCGCTTGAACATCGCCGCAGGTGCGGGTCTAATATCCATACCGGGCTTCAGGAGATCGTGCCATGGCCCTTACCTACAAGAAGATCGACAAGAGCGGTCGTATCACCATCGGGGCGGAGTTCGCCAACCAGCTCGCCCGCGTGCAGCAGGTCAGCGGGTCGGAGTTCCGGGTCACGCTCGGCGAGTTCGTTCCGAAGGATGAGGCCTGGCTGCATCAGAACCGGCAGGCCCTCGACATGGTGCGGGAAGGGCTCGCTGCCGCGGAGAAGGGCGACTTCGTCGAGGGGCCGAACCTTGACGACGATGAGGAGTAGTCGCAGACTGAGCGCATGTACGATCTGAACTGGACCGGGCCGGCGAAGAAGCATTACGACGCCCTCGCCGGCGCCACGAGCGGCAAAGCCCGTGGCGTTTTCAGTCAGGTGAGCAAAGCCCTGCGGTTCCTCCGTCAGAATCCGCGCCATCCGGGACTTCATACCCACGAGTTCAAGTCGTTACCCCACCCGTGGGACAAGTCGCAGAAGGTGTGGACGGCCTACGCCCAGAACCGGACGCCCGGGGCCTACCGCATC
>CAYFQS010000350.1:0-4225 GCA_964345245.1 uncultured Planctomycetaceae bacterium
TGGCGAAGACGAGGATGCCGACCATCGCCGCGAAGTATCCGGCCGTCTGCCAGAGGGGCCGACCTTCGTCATCGCCCTGGAATGCGGCGGCGTTGGCGGCCCGCTGCGATTCTTCCTTGCGATAGATCAGGTGCATCGCCAGGCCGATCACGACGCTGAATGCGATCGCGCCGATCGCCCGGGCCGCGCCCAGCTCCGGGCCGAGCACCGCGGCGGTCAACACGATCGCCAGCACGTTGATCGCCGGCCCCGAATAAAGGAACGCCGTGGCCGGCCCCAGTCCCGCGCCCATGCGCCAGATGCCGGCGAACAGCGGCAGGATCGTGCAGGAACAGACCGCGAGGATTGTTCCACTGACCGACGCCACGCCGTAGGCGACCGGCTTGGGTGCATTCGGGCCGAGGTACTTCATCACCGCGTTCTGACTGATGAACACGGCAATCGCCCCGGCGATGAAGAAGGCGGGGATCAGACACAAAAGCACGTGCTCCTGCGCGTACCACTTGGTCAGCGCCAGTGCCTCGTAAATGGACTGGTCAAACCGCTGCCAGCCCAGGGGCAGGGTGAAAAACACGCCGAAGACGATCAGGCCGAGCAGCAGCTTCTTCCACTCCTTGCGAAGCAGGGAAGGTTCGCGCGGCTCGGCGGCACATGATGCGGCTGCCGCCTGCGTCGGGTCATCGGCCGAATTGGCGTTGGTCGTTATACTGCTCATGGTGTATCCGTGATAAAATACTCACATTTAAGGCGCAAAAAAACGCGGCTGCTCTTACGCCGAGGCCAGCGCCTTGGTCTGTGCCTCGATGTTCTGCTTGATGGCGGTTGTGGCGCAATTGAGGAAATTCAGCACGCATGGCGTTCGCAGGGAGTAGAACACCTGCAGCCCTTCCTTGCGTGTTTTCACGACGCCGGCTTTGAGCATGATCGCCAGGTGCCGGGAGGTGTTGGACCGCTCGGCCCCGATCCGCTCAGCGATCTCGCAAACGCAGACCTCGCCGTCTTTGAGCAGGTCGGCGATCGCCACCCGGATCGGATGCCCCAGCGCGCCAATCACCTGGGCCTGCATCTCATATCGCTGCCATGTCGTGTCGTTGTTCATTGCGTGACTCCATTACTACGTGATGATATCATCACGGATTGATCGTGTCAAGTGCCTGAAACGCTTCCGCCTCGGTCACCGGTGCAGTGCACGCCCTGCCAGGCCAAGGCCACGCGGGGCAAGCCGCGAAATCGAGACTCTGAACGCTGGAAGCCGGTGCCTGATGCGGGGCCGCAGGTGGGGTGCGACCGCGATCTCACGCCCGAGCAACGACGCCGGGAACGGATCGACCTGCTCGCCGTGGCCGCTGGGTCCATGCCGGGCGCATTGGCGATCCCGCCCGGTCCGGCGGGGAAATTGCCGCGCCCTCCCGCGCATTCACGTGGTATAATCATCCAGGACCGGTCTACGGGAGCAGCTCATGTCGAAGCGCATCGGGTTCACGCTCATCGAACTGCTCGTGGTGGTGTCGATCATCGCGCTGCTGCTGGCGATTCTGCTGCCGTCACTGAGCGAGGCGCGTGATCATGCGCTGAAGGTTGCCTGTGCGTCGAACCTGCGGGGGATCGGGATCGGACATGCCGGCTACGTCTCGGAGCACGGTTACGCCCCCGTGATGCCGAACAAGTGGCAGTCATTCTCGAAGCCGAACGAGCAGAACCTCACGTTCCTGCGCCGTTACGTTTACGACGGCGTGGACGATCCCTCGCCGAATTCCGTCATTTTCTGCCCGGCGAACAAGCAGCGCAAGCGAACGCTCAACAAGGGCATGCACTACCAGTGGGCGGTCGGGTCGTGGACCGGCGATCACTCATCGGAGTATCTGAACCTGCCGCTGTGGCTGCGGTTTCACCGGCTGGCGGACCTGCCCGGCGGCGGGGCGATCGTCTACGACGGCGTCGTGCACCTCGCCGGCTGGCAGAGCCGGGCAAACAACCACGGCTGGACCGAAACCGGCCGCACGCGCGGTGGAAACGTGCTCTTCCACGACGGCCACACCGTGTGGGAAGGCGAGAACCACTGGAAGCTGCGCTTCGCCTACGAGGGCACGACCTACCCCACCGATCATCTTGCCCTGCGCGTCTGGGGCACCCGCGACCGCTTCGGCTACGGCCCGCCCGATGCCCGGCTCTATGCGTGGAACCGCATCTGGCGGTATCTTGTCGACGAGTCGCCGGTGCCCTGAAACGCCGACGCCCCACGAATGCCGAGGAGTCAGCCGTGTCCGAATTGACCCGCCTGAGCATGTCGCTCGACCGTTCGCTCAACGAACGCCTGCAGTCGCTGGTTGAGAAGAGCGGCTACACGAACCGATCGGAATTCATCCGCGACATGATCCGCGACCGGCTGGTGCAGGATGAGTGGGAATCCGACCAGCGCGAGGTCGTGGGCACGGTGACGCTGGTCTACGACCACCACCGTCACCGCCTGAGCGAGAAGCTCACCGATATCCAGCACGATCATCACGACGCGGTGCTCGCGACGACGCACGTGCACCTGTCGCATCATCTCTGCGCGGAGATGATCATGATGAAGGGCAGGCCCGAGGAGATTCGACGGCTCGCCGACCGGTTGCACCAGCAGAAAGGCGTGCTGCACGCGTCGCTTTCGATCAGCTCGACCGGGGACGAACTGGACTGACCGCGGCATACCGGGAGCGGGCGAATCGAACGACGGCCGCCACCGCGACGAGCAGCGAGGAGAAGATGACGATCACGGCCCCGGTGGGCAGGTCGGCGGCGGCGGAGATGAGGAATCCGCCCACGCCGCTCAGCGCTCCCAGCGCTGAGGCCAGGCCCAGCGCCCGGCCGTGACCTCGGACGAGCAGGAACGCCGCCACCGCCGGATTCGTCATCAGACTGTAGATCATCAATCCCCCGACGGTCTGGAAGTTGACGGTCATCACGGCGCTGGTGAGCACGAGGAAGACGGCCCAGACGGCGGTGACGTGGATGCCGGCGGCGGCGGCGTGAAGCCGACTGAACAGGATCGCCCGCATCTCCTTGGCCAGCAGGGCGAGGAAGAGGAACGTGACCGCGGCGACGCCGGTCATGAGCATCACGTCATTCCACCGGCAGAAGATGAGACTGCCCCAGAGCAGGTTGCGGACTTCGTTGTCGGACCGGCCCCAGACGCCCATGAGGCCGATGCCGAGGAAGGCCACGCCCATGGACAGGGAAAACAGCACGCCGATCACGACGTTGTTGTCGACGCGGGTTCGCTGCGGGTCGGCGAGGCCGAGAGCGAGCGCCGTGCCGGCGGCGGCGATGAGGGCCGGTCCGAGCAGGCCGGAGCCGGTCGCGCCGAACAGGGCGGCGAACACGGCGCCGGCGAGGGCGGCGTGGGCCACGCACACGCCGAGGAACGGGATCCGCATCCCCACGATGTAGACGCCGATGGCGCTGGTCGACGCCCCCGCCACCGCTCCGCCCACGATCACCGGCAGCCAGAAGACCCAGTCCATCAGCAGCCCGCCTCCCTGGGAACCGCGGCCCGGCGCCGGCCGTGGCTCACGACCTGCATCGCCGTGCCGTACAGCCGCTCCACGCTCGAGTCCGTCAGGACGTTATCGGGCGGCCCGTCGGCGATCCGCCGGCCGCCGTCGAGCAGCACGACCCGCTGCGTCGCCGCGGGCAGCACCTCCAGCTCATGGCACACGAGCACCACCGCCAGGTCGACCTCGCGGTGAAGTTCGTCGAGCGTCCGCACGACCTGCTCGCGAAAGCGCACGTCCAGGTTGGCCGTGGGTTCATCGAGCAGCAGTACGGCCGGCTCCTGGACCATGGCGCGGGCGATCAGGGCGCGTCGCTGCTGCCCGCCGGAGAGATCGGCATAGCTGTGGTCGGCGAGGGCGGCGAGGTCCAGGCGATCGAGCCACCGGTCGACGGTCCGCCAGTCCTCGGCGGTGAGTCGTCGGCCGAGCCCGCGCAGGCCGCTGCGCCCGATGGCAGCGATTTCCCGGACGGTCAGCGGCATCTCGCTGTGGGCGGCGAGGAGTTGCGGGACGTAGCCGATGCGGCGGCGAAGGCGCGTGGCCCGCCAGGGCCCCGCACCGACCAGATCGTCGCCCTGTACGCAGCCCCGCCCCGCCGCCGGGCGGAGCAGTCCCGCCATCGTCCGCAAGAGCGTCGTCTTGCCCGCCCCGTTCGGCCCCAGCACCGCCAGCAGTTCGCCGCCGGGTACGTC
>CAYFQS010000351.1:0-4214 GCA_964345245.1 uncultured Planctomycetaceae bacterium
GGCCCGACCGCCTCGCCGCTCTCAGCCGAGCAGCGGCGGCTGGTCAGCGCGTTCCTCGAGCGCCGCGAGTCGCTCATGCTCGCCGCCCGCGCCCAGTTCGCCGACCGCATGGCCCGGCGGCTGTGGGACGAGCACGGCGGGTACTGGCACGAGGCCGAGTCGTACCTCGAACGAATTCTGGAGGGCCGGCACCATGGCGCTACGTGAGTTCATCGCCCGTCGCCGACCGGTGTGGGACCGCTTCGCCCAACTCGTGGATCGGCTGTACAAGCGCTCGCCCAGACGCGCCGGCGCCGACGTGGTCACCGAAGTGATCGACCAGTATCGCGACGTGGCGGCGGACCTCGCCCGGCTCCGGGCCCACGACGCCGATCCGGGCCTGATCCGGCAGGTCAATCGACTCGTCAGTCGCGCCCACGCCCAGATCTATCGGGGCGGCGACCGGCGGTCGTTCTCGGTCCGCGAATTCTTCACCACGCACTATCCGCGCCTGTTCCGGCAGACGTGGCGCTTCACCGCGGCGAGCTTCATCCTCTGCGCCGCGTTCTACCTCATGGCCTACCACACCGTGCAGGAGCGGCCGGAGCTGGTCAGCGACGTGATGGGCGGGATGATGGACCGCGAATTCGCCGGGGCGAAGACGCCCGGCGACATCCGAGACCGGTTCCGAGAGGCCGACGCCGTCTTCCTCTCCAGCGCGGTGACGACCAACAACATCAAGGTCGCCCTCACCGCCTTCGCACTCGGGATCACCTTCGGCATCGGCACGATATGGGTGCTGATCGTGAACGGCTCAATGCTCGGCGGGATCGCGGGGGCCTTCGCCAACAGCGGCATCGAGGGCGTGCTGTGGATGACCATCCTGCCGCACGGGGCGCTGGAACTCAGCGCGATCATCGTGGCTGGCGGGGCCGGGCTGCAACTCGCCTGGCCCCTGTGGTGTCCGGGCCAGCGCACCCGTCGCCGGGCGTTGCGCGAAGACGCGGTCAAGGCGGTGCTGCTCGCGGTCGGGCTGGTGCCGGCCTTCATCGTGGCCGGCTTCTTCGAGGGCTTCGTCACCCCCAGCGACGTGCTGGGGGAATGGCTGAAGCTCGCCATGGGCCTCGCCGTCGCGGCGGTGTTCTGGGCCTGGCTGATCTTCGCCGGCCACGAGTCGCCGAATCAGTCGGCCGCGGGCGCGACAGCGCAACCCGCCGCGGTCTCTTGATCGAAACCGAAACGCCACCGGCTTCGACGTCGAATACACCTCCAGGACCATGGCCGCCGGTCATCGGTCCGAGAATCGCCCCGCGGCGCTGAACGTGACGCACCGGCGGTCGCGAGCGTCCATCCTCGATGGAGATTCACCGCATGTCCGGCCCGTCACAACCGCTGGCGCTTTTTCAGGGCGAGGTAGCGGTCGATAAGTCTGGGCGTCAGGTGGCGGGGGTCGACGTCGAGGACGTCGACGCCGGTCCGGCGCATCCGGCCCAGGGCCTCGGCCCGGCGGTTGAGGTTGCGGATCGCCACCGCCTGGGTGAACGCGTCAGGCGGAACCCGCGGCGCCTGATCAGCCAGCGACTCGGTCTCCAGGTTCCGCATGGTCACGCAAAGCGGCAGGTGCAGCCGGGCGAACCGGGCGGTGTAGGCCAGGAGCATCGACGACGCCTCTTCGTTGATCACGTCGGTGAAGATCACCACCAGCGACCGCTTCCGATGGCGGAGGGCGAGAAAGTGACAGGCCCGTTCGTAGTTCGGCTCGCACAGCCGGGGCTCGAGGCGGTACAGGGCCTCGTTCATCCGACCGAGCGCCTGTCGGCCTTTGATCGGCGGGACGTAGCGCTCGACCTTGTCGCTGAAGGCGACCATCCCGATGTGGTCGCCCTGCTTCATCGCGACGTAGGTCATCAGGATCGAAGCATTGATCGCGTAGTCGAGGCGGGACAGTTCGTCGACCTGCGTGGTCATGAGTCGGCCGCAGTCGATCACGAGCAGCACGGTCTGGCTGCGCTCGGTTTCGTAGTTGCGGGTGATCAGCTTGCCCCGCCGGGCGGTGGCCTTCCACGCCACGTCGCCTATCTCGTCGCCGGGCAGGTATTCGCGAAGCGATTCAAACACGCTGCCCCGGCCTCGCTGGCGCACGGACTGCAGCCCGAGCTCGTTGCGACGATGGCGGCGCACCGCCATCTCGTAACGGGCGAGGTTGGCGACGTTGGGATAGACCTTCACGTCCACGCCGGCGGAAATCCGCCGCTGACGGATCACCAGACCGAACGGCGTCCACCAGCGCAGGTGGATGTCGCCGAAGTGGTGCAGCCCGCGCTGCGTGGGGCGAACGCGGTACGACAGTTCGTCAGCCGATCGGCCGCGGATGCGCCCGGACACGCGCCGGCGGTCCCGCTCGATCTCCGCCGGCAGGTCGTCGGTCACCTCGAAGGCCACGTCGATCCCGCTGTCGTTTCGGATCCCCCAGCCGACGGCATTCCACGCCCCGAGCGAGAGGTGAGTGATGGATCGCCGATGCACCTGAAGTTGCTCCGGCCGGGCGCTCGACAGCACGTCGACCGCGGCGATGAGGATGAGCACCACGTCGTACGCCGCGACCGCCGCGAACACGACCGGCGTGCGCCAGAGCACCATCGGCAGCACCGGCAACAGCCAGAGCCAGAGCAATCGTCGCGTGGGCAGGATCATGACGGCCGCATGATAACCGGATTCCGCAATGCATCGCGCCGCGCCCGTGTTCCGGATGCCCTGACGACCTCGGCGTTCCCCATCGCTTCGGCGATGATCTCGCCCGCGTGGGATGTCATGGGGTCACCGCCCGGAGAGCGACCACGGGCTTGCGATCGGGCGTCAAACCGGCTAGATTGGTATGCGAACGGGCCGATGGGCGTCTATGGGCGAAGCCGTTCGCCTGCGATTTTCCGCCCGGCAAGTCACGCCTCCACCCCTTGAAGGAGACGAAGCATGTCTGCATGTTCCCGACGCAACTACACGACCAACCCCCCGAGCCGCGCCCTCCGACTGATGCTTGGCGTGGCTTTGGTTTGCTGGCCCGGCATCGCGCCGGGTCAGCAGACGCCGCGGGGCAGCGAGGAGATTCCCGTCACCTTCGAACTGGAGCAGCCGGGATACGTGACCCTGGTCGTTGAGGACGAGGAGGGCATTCGGGTGCGGAACCTGATCCAGGACACGCACTTCGAAGCCGGCGAGCACACGATCTACTGGGACGGTTACGACCAGGGCAGTAAGTTCGTGCATCCGCCGAAGACGCCCGGAAGCCGCAAAGAGGCCCCGCGCTATGCGATCCATCGCCAACGCGTGGCGGCGGGCAGCTACCGGGTGCGCGGGCTGATCCACGACGACATCGAGCTGCGCTATCTGACGCCGGTGCACAGCCCCGGCAACCCGCCGTGGCATACGCTGGACGGCGCGGGCGCGTGGCTGGCCGACCACACCCCGCCGGGGAAGGTGCTGTTCCTGCCCGACGGCTCGCCGCACGGCGACCGGCCGCAACTATTCGTCACCGCCGCCGGCTCCGCCGAAGTCGGCCACAGCGCCATGTGGCTGGACACGGACGGGCGGAAGCTCTATGGCACGAAGATCGGCCACGGCATCTCCTCCTCCGGAGTGGCGATGGCCCGCGACCAGGGGGAGCAGCGCGAAGCCCGCCATTACCTCTACGCCCTGATGCCCGTGAAACGGCGGGGGCTGTTTCTCTACGGGTTCACCCGCGACGCCGACCCGGCCGAGGGCCACGGCGCGATGTACCAGCGCCTCGCCAAGGTCGAGATGCCCCCGGTGCCCGACGATTGGGGCTGGATGCAGAAGAACCCCCGCATGAGTATCGCGGTGCGCAACCGGGTCGTCCTGATCGGCTGCCCGTGGGCGGGGCAGATGCACATCTTTGAGGTCGAGGGCGACCATGCCGAGCCGCGCGGGATCATCGAATTGCCCGGCGTGCGGGGCATGGCGTTCGGCGCCGACGGACGGCTGTTCGTCGCCGCCGGGGCGAAGCTGCTGCGCTTCGACCGGCCACGGCCGTTGGACGGCGCACTGGGCCCGGCGAAAACGCTGGCGTCCGAGCTCGATGATCCGAACGAACTGACCGTTGGCCCGGACGGCCGCGTGTACGTCGCACAGGCCGGCCAGTCGCACCAGGTGCGGGTGTTCAGCGCCGGCGGCAAGAAGCTGCGGACGATCGGCAAGCCGGGCGGCCGGCAGTTCGGACT
>CAYFQS010000352.1:0-4211 GCA_964345245.1 uncultured Planctomycetaceae bacterium
GAGGTTAAGCCGGGTAATTTTTGTGTGGAAACTCGGGCTTTCCTCCCGATTCACTATCCTGTGTAAATTACCCAGATTAACACCTGGGATTGACAAACGGTCACGGCTGCTTGGCAGGGACGTCGAGCGAAAATCCGAGGCAGCGGTCGGGATGGACGCCAGCCGCTGCCCCTTTTCGCCCTTTGGGCCGGAGCAAACTCAGTATGAGCCAGCAAGTACTTGTCGAGCGATTCCTCGAAGCGTTGATCAGCGGTGATCGGGCGGCCAGCCGCGCCGTCGTGGACGAATGCATTGACGCCGACGTCCAGGCCGAACGCATTATCGAACGGCTGTTCTGGCCGACCCTTCAGCAGATCGAGACCCTGTCCCGCAACGACCAGATCACGATGATGGCCCACCACCTGGCGACGCGGCTGCTCCGCCTGCTCGCCGACCAGATGCAGCTTCGCCTCTCTCCGGCCGAGGCGAACGGTCGCAGGGTCCTGGTGCTCTGCGGTCCGGACGAGCCGAACGAACTCGCCGGCCAGATGGCCGCGGACCTGCTGGACGCCCGCGGGTTCGAGGTGGCCTTCGCCGGGGGCGGCGTGGCCAACGACGAGATCATCGCCGAGATCGGCAAACGCGATCCCGAAACGCTCATCCTCTACAGCTCCGCCCCGTCCGACCTGCCCCATATCCGCCAGTTGATCGACGAACTGCACGACCTCGGCGTCTGCCCGCAGTTGCAGATCGTGGTCGGCGGCGGGGTGTTCAATCGGGCCGATGGCCTGGCCGAGGAAATCGGCGCCGACCTCTGGGCGTCGAGCCCGGCGGAACTCGTCGAAGCCATCGAAGCCAGGCCCGACCAGCGCATGGATAAGGACCAGCGCACCGTCGGCCGTCGCCGCCGCCAGGGCAATACCGCCGCGGCCTGAACGAGATCAACCAGCGCAGCGCGTGTCGCCGCCCGCAGTCGGCGTGCCGGTCTTCCGGCGGCGGGCGGCGATGCTCATGCAAAGTTGCGTTCCCCGGCGGCAGTCGTTTAAATGTCCACGCCCCGCCGCCCAGGAGTTCGTCTCATGATCGTGGTCAACACCGAAACCATTCCGGGCTACCGGATCACGAAAATGCTCGGCATTGTCCAGGGCAACGTGGTCCGGGCCAAGCATGTCGGGCGCGACATCGCCGCGAGCTTCAAGAACATCGTGGGCGGTGAGCTTCGCGGTTACACCGAGCTGCTCACCGAAGCACGGCGGACGTCCGTCGAGCGCCTGATGGACCAGGCCGGCCAACTCGGAGCCGACGCGATCGTCAACGTCCGCTTCTCCACCGCGGCGGTCACGCAGGGTGCCGCGGAGCTCTACGTCTACGGCACCGCGGTGAACGTCGAACGCATCGAAGGGCAAGGGACCGAGGCGGCCGACGTCGGCGTCCCCACGCCGACCACCATGCCCGCAACGCCCATCGCCGGCGGGAACTAAGCGGTGATCGAACTGCTGGTTTATCTCGTGCCTCCGATCCTGCTGATCCTGGTCGGCCTGCTGGCCGGGCGGGCCATCGCCACGTGGCACCGGGTCAACCTCGACCAGCGGCAGGCGGGGCTGAGTCACTTTCGCGTGACGGATGTGCGACGGATGGACGATGCCGTGCCCGGCACGCACCCGCCGCGAATCGTGATCAGTGAAGTGACCCTCGGGGCGGATTACTTCATCTCTCTGCTCGCCCGGCTGCGGAACCTGATCGGCGGGAACATCGGCGTGTTCGAGGAACTGCTGCTCCGCGCCCGGCGGGAAGCCCTCATGCGACTGCAGGAACAGGCCCGGGCCGACGGCTACAACGCCCTGGCGAACGTGCGGCTGCAGTTTGTGGACATCAGCGGCAACGCCACGCACAAGCGGAAGCAGAAGGCGATCATGGTCACCATCCTCGCCCACGCCACGGCGTACCACACCACCGGCGACGAGAGTCCGCCCCATGCCCCGGCGGCCGCGTGACAACTCGGTTTTCGATGAGCCGCACCTCCGCCACGGCGGAGCCGATGCCGGGAACGATCAACCGCGGAACTCCGACCGGGCTTACCGTTCCGTCTGGAACGAACCGGGGCTGTCGGCCGATCTGACCGGCCCGCGCCCCGCGGACGCCGATGACTACGGCGGCTGGCTCCAGCGCGGCCGGGCGGCGTCCAATCCGGCCGCCTCGTGGCTCCTCACCTTCGTGCTCGCCGTGATCGCCGGTCCGCTGGCCATTGTCGCAGCGCTCTGGGGCTCGGGGCAGACCGCATGGGGCGTGCTTGCGCTGGTCGTGCTCGGCCCGACGGTGGAAGAAGTGGTCAAGGTCATGGCCCCGCTGGTCGCGGTCGAGAAGCGGCCGTTTCTCTTCCGGTCCGCCGCGCAGATCATCGTCTGCGCGATGACGTCCGGCCTGGCGTTTGCCGTGATCGAGAATCTGCTCTACCTGCACGTGTACGTGGCCGATCCGTCGCCGCAGCTCGTGGCGTGGCGATGGACGGTGTGCGTGGCGTTGCACGTGGGCTGCAGCACGGTGGCGGGCATGGCGGTGGCTCGCATCTGGCGCGACGCCTGGCGCCGTCTCGCCCCGCCGCGAATCGAAGCCGGGTTCCCCATCCTCGCTGCCGCCATCGCCATCCACGGAAGCTACAACCTGCTCGCCATCCTCATCGAGACGATTCTGCATCCCTTTTGAAAGCAACGGTCGACCGGCACTGTGTCACGACGAGTACAGCCGTCCCTCGTCGACCATGGTCAGGTAGTTGTCGAGGGGGATGTAGTTGCACGCAGTGTTGCCGGTGCCGAGGCAGTAGCCGCCACCGGGCAGGCACTTGTCGAGCGTGTCGCGAACGCGCCCGCGGATCGCCTGCTCATCCGAGCGGCAGAGGAAGTCCACGTCGATCCCGCCGAGCATGGCGATCTCCCGGCCGTAGGTATGCTTGACCCCGCGGACATCTTCGATGGTGTCCTCATAGCTGTGCTTGGCGTCGATTCGCACGTCGTGCACGAGGTCGTCGATGATGTCGTAGAGGTATCCGCAGCAGTGCAGCAGATAGAGCCGGCCGGCGTCGTGGGCCATCGTGGCCAGGGCCTTGTGGCCGGCAAGCACGAACTGACGCGTGTCGTCCGGCGAGATCAGCAGCCCGGTGCGGAAGCCCATGTCGTCGCTGGGGAACACCATCGTCATCCGCTCGAACTGGAGCATCCGCCGAAGCTGCCGGCGGTAGATGTTGAGCAGCCGATCAGCGATGGCCTGCACGAGATCGCGCTGCTCAAAGAGCGCGAAGCACAACGTCTCGTAGCCCATGAGCCAGGACAGGTACTCGGCGAAGTGGCCGAGGTTCCCGCCGATGACGCACATGTCCTCCGGCACGTTCTGCTCGGCCCATTCCATCATCTGGTAATTGCCGTCGACGTCCGGATCGGGCCAGGGATACTGCTCGAACTCCTCCCAGTTGGTGATGGGCCCGGTGTGTTCATTCATCCACGAGCGGCCCTGCCGATGCGCGGTCGCTTTGGCGGTGTCATCGGCCAGCTCCCACCGCATGGGCCAGTGCATGCCCACCGGCTCGACCTTGACGTAGTCGAAGCCGAGGAACCGGTGCGCCGCGATCTGTTTTCGCAAAGCGTGGATCAGACCTTCGCCGGACTCCGGGTAGAGATCGAAGCGTTCCGCGATGGCGTCGAGCACCGGGGCGTCGTGGAACAATTCGATGTGGTGGGCCCGTCTCGGCGTGCCCTGGCGAGCGATGTTCGCGATGAGGGCTTCGCCGTCCGGCGTGAACGGTTGATGCAGTCCTTCGAACTCGGGCAAGGCGAAGCTCCTCTTCCGCTATCCGGCCATTTCCGCCATGACCTGGTCCACCGCGGGCAGGCGGCCCTCGTCGTCGTACACCCCGTACTTCTCCGCCGTCTCGCGGAGGGCGAAGAGATTCTCTTCCGGCGTGTCGCGCCCGCACTGGTCGCCGGTGGAGAGGATGAACCCGCCGCCGGCCCCGGCGGCGGCCATCGCCTCGAGCGACTTGCGCTGCACCGTCTCCGGCGCGCCGCGGAGCATGACCTCGGTCGTGTGCAGGTTGCCCATCAGCCCGATCTCGGCGCCGCGGGCCTGCTTGACCTCCGCGAGGTCCACATCGCCCATCGGCGGGGGTTTGAGGGGGTTGGTTGAGCCGATGGCGGGCTCGTCGCCGAGCATGTCGGTGAGCACCCGGCTCCTGCCGCAAC
>CAYFQS010000353.1:0-4196 GCA_964345245.1 uncultured Planctomycetaceae bacterium
GGTCCGGGTCGCCGGGTCGATGCGTTGCCGGCGGGCGCGGGAGCCGTAGGCCGCGGCACAGAGGTCGGCCAATTCCCTTGTCGTTCTGATCGGCTCGTTCCGGCGGCGTTCGACAATTTTCCGCGCGATCCGTCGGCTGAACCGCTCTTCGCCGTAGCGGAAGATCAGGTCGGCCAGCTCGCGCTCGCCGAGCCGGGCCAGAAGATCCGCCGCGGTGGTCTGCGCCGACGGATCGAGCCGCATGTCCAGCGGGCCTTCCCGGCTGAAACTCAACCCCCGTGACGGATCGGCGAGCTGCGGGGAGGCGAAGCCGAGATCGGCCAGCAGCAGGTCCACCCCGGCGACGCCCAGGCCCTCGAGCACCACGTCGGCGTCGCCGAAGTTCGAGCACACCAGGTTCATCGCCCCCGGCGGGTCGGGCAGGCGGGCCTCAACGTGGGCGAGGTTGCCCGGGTCGACGTCGAGGCCGATGTACCGGCCTCCCGGTGCAATGCGCTCGATGATCGCGGCGCAGTGCCCGCCCCGGCCGACGGTCACGTCGAGCACGGTCTCGCCCGGCTGCGGATCAAGCAGGCGAAGGACCTCGTCGACCAGTACCGGCACGTGTTCCGCTGAATCACTCGAGCTGCGATCAACATCACCCATGGCGCCACTGTACGGGGCGGGGGGCGGCTCGCCAAGCACGACGGCGTGTTGGTGTGGTCGTCGATTGGGTTATAATCGCCGCCACTATGATCAATCTGCTCTGCCCGAACTGCTCGACGGAACTGGAAATCGACGACGGCTTCCGCGGCGGCGTGTGCCGCTGCTTCAGTTGCGGCACCCTCATGACCGTCCCGGCCGATCCGAACCAGGAGGCCCAGCAACTATCGCGGCAGGAGCGGCCCGCCCGCCCCGATGAGCCCGGCGGAACCTACGAGACCGCCGCCGGCGAGACGGTCGCCATCACCGATGAGCAGCTTGAAGCCATCCCTGTCGCGGGCAGGCGGCGCTACGGCGTGCGGGCGACGGTGATCGTCATCTTCCTGCTCATCGTCGGCGCCCTGATCGCGGGCATCGTGGTCGGCGTGCAGACCATGCTCAGCCAGCAGGAGGGCCCCACCGCCGGGGAGATCGCCGAGACTTCGCTCGGCTACGACCCCGAAGCGAATCCCTTCCTGACCGACATGCCCAACTTCATGGGCCTGCCTTTCGGCGAGCGGACGATCATGATGACCGACGGCTCGGCCGCGATGCGCGACTGGTACGGCCTGGTCAGCGAAGCGATGATCGCGGGAGCCCGGTCGCTCAAGCCCGAGCAGCGGACGCAGGGGGTGATCTGGCGAGAGCCGACCCCCGTCGCCTATCCGCGGGACAGCATGCGACCTCGAAGCGAGATTTCACTGCGGACCATGCGCCGGCGGCTGGAGGAAATCTACGCCGGCGGCGGGATGGAGGCCGTCCCGGCCTTCCGCAAGGCCATCGACTCCGGCCCGGCGAAGATCATCGTCACGGTGAACATGCCGCCCATGCCGGACACGATCGACCAGGTCAAACAGATGCTGATCAACGCGGGGGTGACGGTGGACGTGGTGGGCCTGAGCACCTCGGCAAAGCCGATGGAGGTCTGGGCGGAGGCGACGGACGGAATGTACATCCAGCTTCCCGGCGGTCAGTTGCGGCAATGGTTCGATGCGTACCTGGACACGCGATACGACCAGGACCTTGAAGCCGACGAGCAGGAAGCCGTCGAAGCACCGGAACAGGACCAAGAAGCAGAGGCGGAACCGGCGGCCGAAGATGCGCCGACCGACGGAAATGGCGACACGCAAGCTGCTGATGAACCGGTGGACACGCCGGCGAAGGAAGTCGAGCCCTCCGAACCGGCCCCCTGAAGCGGGCCGGGCATCATGCGGAGAGAGGTGATCGCCCGCAGCGAAAAGCCGGTCGATCCGGGGTAATTCACCGCCACGCAAATTCCTGACATGAATTTCCTTGACTGATGCGGTTTTGGGGCGTAGGTTTGACTCAACCGCTCGTGAGAGCGCCGAGACCGCATCGTGAGAGAGCGACGTATCGGCCCGACAGCCGAGGGAATCATCCATCTCACCCCAGGTCATGCTGTGCGTGGCCGATGGAGGGACTGACATGACGCATCGCAACCGCCTCGCCCCCAACTCCCGTCTGCTGCTGCTCCTGACCGGGCTGCTCAGCTTCAGCATCGCCGCCGCTCAGCCTGGGAAGGACGCCGGCCCGCAGGCACTGGATGAAGTCGTGAATCCGCATGAGCACGTGCGCTATTCGTTTTCTCCGAACGATACGTACTTCGATCAACAATGGCACCTCGCTGAAACCTCCGTCCATCCGGATGTCGAGATCAACGTGAACGTCGAGCCGGTCTGGGAGCGTGGGATCACGGGAGAGGGCGTAACCATCGGGATCATCGACGACTCTCTGCAGCACACCCATCCCGACCTGAGCCCCAACTACGTCCCCGCCGACAGCTATGATTTCGGTGAGGACGATGGGGACCCCTCGCCGGTGGATGCCAACGACCGGCACGGCACCGCGGTGGCGGGCGTGGCCGCCGCCCGGGGAGGCAACGGCCTCGGGATCACGGGTGCGGCGCCGCGGGCGAACCTCGCCGGCCTGCGCGTCGATTTCGACAACCAGTCCGCGGCCGACTTCGCCGACGCCACCACCTTCCACTCCTCCGGTAACAACACGAACATCCATATCAAGAATCACAGCTTCGGCGTGATCTCGCCGTACGCCTTCTCCAATCAGCAGGCGACTGCCCTGGAAACGTCGACCGCGGCGGGCACCATCCACGTCGTCGCCGGAGGCAATGAGCGCGCCATTCACAGCTTCTTCATCGACATCAACGACAATAAAGAGTTCGACGTGGACCGGGACCCGCCCGTAGACGCCGATGCGAACAAGAAGCATCTGCAATCCGTGCAGGAGACGATCACGATCAGCGCTCTCGGGGCCGACGGACAGTTCGCCAATTATTCGAATTGGGGGGCGAACCTTTTCGCCACGGCCCCGTCGCGGGATGCCGGCCAGCCGGCCATCTTCACCACCGATCGCACCGGCGTTGACGGCTACAACACCAACGTGTCCCAGTTCAATGGCGACTACACGGCGGGGTTCGGCGGGACGTCGGCCTCGGCACCGCTCGCTGCGGGCGTGATCGCCCTCGGCAAGGAGGTCAACCCCGATCTCGATGAGCGCATGACCAAGCACCTGCTCGCCCACACCAGCCGCATTGTCGATGCCGATGACAGCAGCGTCACCAGCGACGGCGGCTGGAAGACCAACGGGGCCGGCTTCGCGTTCAACCAGAACTACGGGTTCGGGCTGATCGACGCCGATGCGTTCACCCGGGCCGCGGGCTGGGTGATCGAGATGACGCCGCTCACCACCGAGACCACCGGGACGGTGGCGGTCAATGCCCCGATCCCGGACGCGCAGACGGACAACGTGGAGCCGGGCACGTTGACCCGTGACTTCACCTTGTCGACGGGGGGCGAGCTGGAAGAGATGGAGATCACGCTGGACATCGACCATTCCTGGCGCGGCGACCTGCAAGCCACGTTGACCTCGCCCGCCGGGACTTCGAGCCGGCTGATGTACCGCAACTTCGCCGACTCGTTCGACCACATCAACGACTGGACATTCGTCTCCAACGCCTTCTGGGGGGAAAACCCGGTGGGCGAGTGGACGCTGACCATCGAGGACTGGTTTGCCCAGGATACCGGCACGTGGAACAGCTACTCCGTGCTGGCCAAGACGGGGTCGATCGCGATCATTCCCGAACCGGCCACGCTCGCGGTGCTGACGCTGGCGGGGCTGAGCATGCGTCGCCGGCGACGCGCGGCGTGATCCGGGAACCCGCCATCGCCGGCGGTGGGCCCCACGCCCGGCGGGCGCGGGCTTTCGGCGAAGCCCCGGACCGCGATGCCCGGAGCCCGCAAGCTACCTGACCGCCCTTCCGGGGCGCGGTTTGGATGAGGTGAATCCGAAGATGGGCGAGAGCTTGATCAGCACCGGGGCCGCGACCATCCCGATCACCGCGGTGTAGCCGAGACACGCCAGTCGCAGCAGCAGTTGCCACTTCGCCGACCATCCCGCGAGCGGTTCGCCGAGGAAGACGTTCCGGGCGGCGAACCCGCCCGTCCACACCAGGTACATCGTCCCGCCGCAGGCCAGCA
>CAYFQS010000354.1:0-4189 GCA_964345245.1 uncultured Planctomycetaceae bacterium
ACCATGTGTCATCTCCGTGGTGGGCTTCGCGGACTCAGCACCACCCTACTGGGATGGCGTAGGATCATGCCGCGAGAAGCATCGAAGCGCGCTATTCGAATCTGCCGTAGTGCCAGGCCTCGTCGTACATGGCGAGGATGTTCTCGATGGGGGTGACCGGCTGGAGGTTGTGGCACGGGGCGCAGATGTAGCCGGTCTTGTCCGACGCAAGCACGTCGATGCATTGCCGGACCTCGGCCCGGACGTCGTCGGGCGAGCCGTGGGGCAGCGTCTCCTGGTTGTCGATCGCGCCGTGGAAGCAGACCGCGTGGCCGAATTCGCGCTTGAGGCCCTGGAGTTCCATGCCGGGACACCGCCACTGGATCGGGTTGAGCACGTCGATGCCGAGCTCGACGAGGTCGGGCAGGAAGGCGCGTATCGCCCCGTCGTCGTGGTGGAAGACCTTGACGTTGAACTCGCGGCAGAGGTCGATGAAGCGCTGGACGTGCGGCTTATAGAACTCCCGCCAGACCTCCAGCGACAGCAGCGGCCCGGTCTGCGTGCCGAGGTCGTCGGTGACCTGGGCGATGTCGATCATTCCGTCCGCCGCCTCGAAAAGCCGACGGTGGTACTCGTGGAAGTAGTCGCTCAGCTTCTGGAGCAGGTGCCGGGTGAACTCGGGATCGTCGTACGGATCGAGCAGCGACTGTTCGAGGCCGCGGAGCTGATTGTGGAAGAAGAGGATCGCCATGTAGCCGGCCTGTACGGCCCGGTGCTCGTGGACGTCCGCGAGCTGATCGCGGATGCCGGAGAAATCGAACCAGTCGGCCCGGGGCCAGCGGTACTGATCGAGTTCCTCGATGCTTGTCATGTGGCCGAGGGGCCAATAGGACTGCTCGGCGTAGGCCCCGGTGCCGTAGTCGACCATCCGCCGCCGCATGCCCCACATGTCCTCGCCCTCGGGCACTTCGGGCCCGACGTAGCGCGGCCCGCAGCCGGCGAAGCCGTCGAGGTGCAGCGCCTCGCGGCATGCCTCGTCGGATCCGAAGTGATCGCGGAGCTTCCGCCTGACCTCGCCCGTGGCCCAGATGTCCAGGGGCACCCGGTCGACGGGTTCACGGTTGATCGCGGCGAGCATGCGCCGGCGGCTGTTCATGGCGGGAATCCCTGAATAGGCGTCGAGGTCGGCGATCATGGCGGCGCGGGGGCAGGCCGTCAACCCACGCGCAAGCAAAACGTTACCGGGAAGTTCGGTTTTTCATTGTGCGCCCGGAAGCGGTGGTTTAAGATGGACAGTCGCTGGCGGAGGGGGCAAAAACCGGATTTCATGTCTGTGCCACAATCGAGGTGTGTCGTGCCCATTGTCATGTTCCATTGTCCGGCGTGCGACAAGCGACTGCGAGTGCCGAGCGAAGCCGCCGGCCGAACCGCCCGTTGCCCGAGCTGTAAGCAGAAGTTCCGCCTCCCCGATGAGAGCACCCTGCTCGAAGAATCGGTGCTCGATCTGCTCTGCGAAGACCCGGATAAGGATTTCAGTCTCGGGGGCAGCGGCTCCGGCGGGCCGGGGCTCAGCCGCGACAATCTTCCCGCCGGCGAGGCACGGAGCCAGGGCTCGGCGACGGGTACTTCTGTCGCCGCCTCGGCCGATACCCGGGAGCACCCGGCCGGGGAAAAATCGATCGCCGAGCGGCTGGACACGTCGGTATGGAAGGAGGCGGCCGCGGCGATCCCGGACGACCAGACCCTCCGCAAATTCGCCTCATGGTTCGAGTTCGAGCGGGGCGAGCGCTTCGTGATGTACCTCAAGGACTGGAACCGGGCGACCTCGGCGACGGGGCTGATGCTCACCACCCGCCGCATCGCCTACGGCGCCCCGCCGCACCACGGCACGGTGCCGCTGGATGCGGACGGTTTTCTCGTCGGCTACCGCCACGCCGGTTTCCTGGAGATTCACTATCGCCACTTCGGCCGGGAACGCCCCATGGCCCGGGTGAGCAACGCCGAGGCCCAACGCCTCCGGCGCGCCCTCGGGGAGATCAAGGCGAACCTGAACGTCATGCTCGCGTGATTCGGGCCAGGGCGACGCGGCCGCCCGGGGGCACGGCAGATACCGGGGCGTTGCGGGCGTTTCCGCAAATCGCTACGAAGCCCGAGGCGCCGCGGTCGGCTCGCCCGTCAGCGGGTTGATCCGCCCGTCGAGGTAGGTGTCCTCGAGGGCCTGGCGAATCTTCGTCAAGGCGTGGTTCTGAATCTGGCGGACGCGTTCCTTGGTCAGGCCCACGAGTCGCCCGACCTCCTCGAGCGTGAGCGGGCCCTGCGCCTCGGCGCCGTTCTCTTCGGCGAGCCCGAAGCGGTGATGAATCACCGCATGCTCGACGTCGCTGAGCGCGGCCCGGTTGTCCACCATGATCCGCCGAACCTCCGCGGCGCAGTCCGCTTCGTGATCGTCGGCACGTTCGTCGTCGGAGTCGGAATCCTCGAGGTCCGGATCGTAATCGGTGGGGAACCTGTCGCGATAGCGGGTGTGCTTCTGTCCGCAGCGGCTGAGGGCCTTGAGAACGGCCCGGCAGGCGTAGGTCGAGAACTTGAAGCCCCGACTCACGTCAAACTTATCGACCGCTCGCAGCAGGGCCATGTTGCCCTCGCTGACGAGGTCGCCGAACTCGACGTCCCGGCTGCGGACTCGCCTGGCCATCGCGAGCACCAGGGCCAGATTCGTCCGGGCCAGATGATCGCGGCATTCGCCGGCCGTCCGCGACCAGTGAAGCATCTCCCGGGCCTGCGGCTCGTTGGGCTCTCCGTCGCCGATCTGCGCCTGAAGCATCGCCACCCGATAGCGGGCGAAGTTGAACTGCAGGAAAAGGGCTTTCTCCTGCTCGCCGGTGAGGATCACGTTCACCATCCCCTTCGCTTCCTGCGCGGAGGAGATGTTGTCCATCAGCGGCTGGTACCAGGTGGTGTTGGCCTCGGGAATCTCCGGGGCCTGGGCAAAGATCTGCTCCCGGGCGTCCGGCTCGTCGAACAGCGGATGGTGAATGTACTCCATCGGCTGATCGAGCATCCGACTCAGCTCGGCCCGTTCGCGCACGGACAAGCCCGCCGACGCCTTTCCTGCCGGATTTCCACGTTCGCGCAGTTGCCCCAGCGGGGACTGCGCACTGACAAGTGTCGTCTCCATCGGTTACCTCCTGCGTTAACCCTGAACTGTCTCGAATTGCTTCCGGTTGCCGCCCAACCGGAAACATCACGTTGTTTGCAGGAGACGCTTCGCCGTGCAGCTACCCATGACCTCCATGGCACACACTCAGTGCGAACGTCTCCAACCAATTTCACTATACCCCAGGAAAAACCCAAAGTCCGGTAAATCGGAAAAAAGTTTCGCGGCCCCGCGATTCCGACCGCCCCGTCCGAAAAACTAAAAAAAGTTGCGCCATCCCCGCCGCCTCCCGCCAGAAAGGGTCATCAGTAACACGCATACAGGGAATCACTTACAACGGGCTTCGTCGCGAACTGCCGGTCACACGGCATATAAGTCCGGATCCGACCCCGTGTGGGCGTCGCGAACGTGAACGCGGTAGCCGATCGTGCGTATTATCCACTGGCGTTGGTGAGGCGACCCCCCCCTTCCTTCCCCCGACCAGCCTCACCGTGGGCGTCTTCCTCCGGACGCCCCCGCCCGTGAGCGACGCAGTGGCTCACGACCCCAGGCGCCTGGCCGCCCCCTACCAGGCGCCTTCTTTATGCGCCAAGTGATGCGGATCGCAGGCAGGAAGGCGAAGGCGCGGAGGGATCCGGACCTTCGCGTGCGCTGCGGTCCGGCTTGGGGGACATGGAAGGCGCGGAGGCGGCGGGTTCCGATGTGCTGCCGGTTACCCGCGTATCGCTTCGCGTATCCAGCCGCCGCCGAGCACGCGCTCGCCGTCGTAGCACACCGCGGCCTGGCCGGGCGCGACCGCGTCCTGCGGGGCGTCGAACCGCACCGTCAACTCGTCGCCGGCCTGCTCGACCGTGGCCGACGTGGGGCGGGCGTTGTAGCGAATTTTCACGTGACAGCGTCGGGGTGAATCGGCCGGATGCTCCTCCAGCCAGTTGATCTGGTCGGCCACGAGCCCGGTCGCGGCGAGCTGCTCCCGCGGGCCGACGGTCACGGCGTTCTCCGCCGGGTCCTTGTCCACGACGTAGATCGGATAGCCGAGGGCGAGGTTGAGCC
>CAYFQS010000355.1:0-4132 GCA_964345245.1 uncultured Planctomycetaceae bacterium
CGGTGCGGTGCCTGGTGCTCGACGAGGCCGACCGCATGCTCGACATGGGGTTCCTGCCCGACATCAAACGCATCAGCGAGCGCCTGCCGGACAGGCGGCAGACACTGCTGTTCTCGGCGACGATGCCTCGGGAGATTCGTCAGCTCGCCGGCAAGCTGTTGCACGATCCGGCCGAGGTGACGCTGGCCCGGGAGTCGCCGGCGGTCGAACGGATCGAGCAGCTCGTCTACCACGTCGAGAAGCCGCGTAAACCGGAATTGCTGGCCCACCTGATGGACACGTTGCCGATCAGTCGGGCGATCGTCTTCACCCGGACCAAGCATGGCGCTGATCGGGTCGTGCGGAACCTCAAGCGATCCGGGACCGCGGCCGAAGCGATCCACGGCAACAAGAGCCAGAACGTGCGGCGAAAAACGATGGACCGCTTCCGCGACGGACGCGTGCACGTGCTGGTGGCCACGGACATCGCGGCCCGGGGGATCGACGTGGACGATATTTCCCACATCATCAACTACGACATCTCGCGCGATCCAGAGGGACACGTGCATCGCATCGGGCGCACCGCGAGGGCGGGCGCCGAGGGCACGGCGATCAGCTTCTGCGACCGCGAGGAACTGCCGCACCTGCGGGCGGTGGAGCGGCTGATCCGCACGAAGCTCGAAGTGGTGGGCGATGAACCGATCGGCGTGCAACCGACGACCGGCAAGCGGGCGCCGCATCCCCTGGAGCGGACGAAGTCGAAATCGGGTGGTTCTCAACGTAATCGCGGAAATCGGCAGAAGCGCCGCCGCGGTCGGCCCGAGAACGCGCGCCCCGCGCCGCGCGGCCGCCGACGCAACTCGGCGAAGTAATCGAACCGACCGGTGCCAGGCAGCGGCGGCGGGACCCCCGGCCCTCGCCGCGGTCAGCCCGTCGTCTGCTCGGTGCCGGCGGCGCGTTGGGCCTGGGCACGCTCGCGGATCACGTCCAGCATGCTGCGCACTTCCTCGGCCATCTTCGAATTGGGGAACTCTCGGATCAGTTGCTCGCCCACCTGCACCGCCTGCATCCAGTCGCGGTCCTGGATCGCAAGCTTGAACTGCACGCCGAGATTCATCCGCTTCTTGCCCACCACCCCGCGGGCGGTTTCGAGATACGGTTCGGCCTCCTCCGGCGTAAGATACTGATCCAGCTCCGTCATCAGCTCCAGCGCCCGCTCCACGTCGTCGCGTTCCGCGGCGTCGAGGAACTCACGCTCGAGTTCGCTCTTACGCGTCTCCCGGGCGTGGTCGACCCGCTTGGGCAACTCCTGGACCCGCCGCACCTCGGGATAGGTGCGACGCAGCTTCTCCGCCTGCTTCGTCGCCTCGTCCCACTCATAGCGATCGCAGATCGCGTCGATGTCGGCGATGGCCCGGTCGATGAGCTGCTCCTTCCGCTTGGCCTGGGCGTCGAGAATCTGGTCCCGGAAATGCTCCGCCTCTTCGCGGTAGCCGAAGCTCTGGGCCATCTCGTCCACGAGGGCGAGGGCGGCTTCGTAATCCTGCTTGCGGATGTCCTCGATGATCGCTTCACGCAGGGCGTCGCGATCCTTCCGGCGATAGGCGATGCGCTTGGCCTGGTCGGATAGCAACAGCCGATCATCGATCTGGTCGAGCTTGCGCACGATGTCGGCGGACGGATGGCCCAGGGGACTCTCGCCCGTCGACAGCGTGCGCCACATGGCGTAGCGCACCGACCCGACGGCGAGGAGGGGCAGGGCGATCAATATCCCCACCCCGCCGAGCATGCTCAGCGGGGCGGCGATCGCCAGGCCCCAGTGCGTCGCCGCCGGCACCACCATCGTGCCCAGCACGAGCAGGCCGATGCCGATGGTTCCGATCAGCGTGCCGTAGAGCATCTGCTCGCGACCGAACTTCCAGCCCGAAGGTTGCGTGTTGGGTTCGTCTGCCATGATGTCTCCAGTCTTCCCAGTTGAGGTGGCCGCTACGAACCTACTCTAATGCACGCGCGGCCTCAATGCACGCGGAATCTGACAGCGGCGCCGATTCGTCAGCGGACATGAACGGCTGGACGATTATACGCCATCGATGACGCACCCGTCGCCCGCGGTCAATGTCGAACGTCAATGTCGCAATACTCCGTGTGGGCCCCGAGCCAGCGGTTGTTGCGAAGGTCGGCCTCGGACACTTCGGGCACGGGGTGGACGACGAGGTCGTCGCCGTCGAGGTACGCCGGGCACCGCCGGCGGGCTTCGTCGATGACCAGCCCGCGAAGCGCCTTCTGCTGCTCGGCCACGTCGCTGCTGCCGGCAAGGTTGCGGGTCTCCATCGGATCGGCTTCGAGGTCGAACAGTTGTTCGGCGCCGCCCACGGCGTAGTAGCTGTACTTGTACCGGCCGTCGAACACGCCGAGCGTGCCCTGTCCCCTCCGGCCGGCGGCATGCAACACGTAGGGCCGCGACTCGCGCTGACCGCGGGCCACGTCGATCAGGTTCACCCCGTCGCAACTGCCCGGCACTTCGCCGCCCGCCGCGGCGAGGAGGGTCGGCATCACGTCCGACAGCGTCACCGGCGCTTCGCACCGCGTGCCGTGCCGGCGGTCGTCCCACGACTGCGGCAGGCGCATCGCGAAGGGCACGTGGGCCGACGGCTCGTGGAAGAAGCCCTTGCCCCCCGCGTGATGGTCGCCGAGGTACTCCCCGTGGTCCGAGGTGTAAACAATCATCGCCTCCCGCATCAGGCCCATGTCCTGCAACGCGGCGAAGAGGCGGCCCATGTTGTAGTCGATCTGCGTGATCAGCCCGTAGTAGGCCGACCGCGCCTCCCGGATCACCTCCGGCGTGATCAGGTCGTAATGCTGGCCCAGCATCGTCTCTCGGAACCGGTGCGGCATCTGCTCCGGATCGGACCAGTCGCCGAACACCGGCTCGGGAATGTCGCAGTGGCGGTACATCGAGTAGTACGGCTCGGGCGGATCGAACGGCGGGTGCGGTTTGCTGAACGAACACCACAAGAAAAACGGTACCGTCGGGTCACGCCGCTCGCGGATGAACTGCACGCACTGCTCGGCCGTCCAACTCGTGAGCGTCATGCTCTCGGGCACCGTCGCCATCGCGGGTTCCAGTTCGCACTGGTGCATGCCGTGGCGCATGGGCAGCAGGCCCTGACCGGAGGCGAGCATCTCGTTGTAGTAGTCCTCGCAAAGCTTCATCTCGTCGAACCCGTGCCGGGCTCGTTGCGGGTGGAAGTGCATCTTGCCCGCCGCGAGGGTCTGGTAGCCGAGCTGGCGCATGTGCCACGGCAGCGTGTCGGTCGAGCCGAGGATATTGCTCGACTTGCCATTGCCGACCATGCCGTGGGTCAGCGGATGCTGCCCGGTCATGATCGTCATCCGCGAAGGCACGCACACCGGCGTCTCGCCGTACGCCCGCGTGAACTCCACCCCCTCACGGCACAGGTAGTCGAAGTGGGGCGTGCGCATGAAGGGCGGCTTGGCGCTGCCGGCCGTGTCGAAGCGCTGCTGATCGGTGGTGATCAGGATGATGTTCGGACGCGTCGGTTCGGGCATCGTGGGTTTCCTCTCCCGGCAAAGCGGCAGCGAATGATTCAGTGCAGACTGTGCGGCGTCGGGCGGCGAAACCGCGAAAGATCGATACTGCGGAAATACTCGATGGTCTCGCCCAGCCCCTCCCGAAGCGGCACCTTCGGCTCCCAGTCCAGCTTCTCCCGGGCGAGGGCGATCTCCGGTTGGCGCTGCGTCGGGTCGTCCGCGGGCAGGGGGCGGGTGATCAGCTTCGACTTCGACTTCGTCAGTTCGATGGTCAGCTCGGCGAGCTGGCGGATCGTGTACTCGCCGGGATTGCCGAGGTTGATCGGCCCGATCACGTCGTCCGGGGCGTTCATCATGCGGATAAACCCCTCCACGAGATCGTCGACGTAGCAGAACGAGCGTGTCTGCGCGCCGTCGCCGAAGATGGTGATGTCCTGGTCGTTGAGGGCCTGGACGATGAAGTTGGAGATCACGCGTCCGTCGAAGGGATGCATCCGCGGGCCGTAGGTATTGAAGATGCGGACCACGCGGATGTTCACGCGGTTCTGCCGGTGGTAATCGAAGAAGAGGGTCTCGGCGCAGCGTTTGCCTTCGTCGTAGC
>CAYFQS010000356.1:0-4103 GCA_964345245.1 uncultured Planctomycetaceae bacterium
GAAGTCGCCGATGGCCTGCCCGGCGTTGGGCAGCCGCGCCCCGCGGGCGATCTCGTTGCCCGCCGAATCGCGGAGGATCATCGTCCCGCCGCCCTGCTCGTAGATATCCACCGTGTTCCCGCCGTCATTGCCGGTGAGCACGTCAAGCCGGCCGTCGCCGTTCATGTCTCCGATCGCCACGCTCTCTGTGTTACTGTCGGCGCTCTGGTGGAAGGAACTGGTGAACTGCCCGGTTCCATCACCAAAGAAGACGGTGAATCCGCCGGCGCCGGAAATGGCCTCGGCGACCACCATGTCGAGATGACCGTCGCCGTCGAGGTCGCCGAAGGCCGCCTGCTCGGGTTCGGTCACGCCGCCGTAGATGGCCGGGGAGTCAAACGCTCCGCCGCCCTGCCCCAGCAGGACCGACACGGAATCGGCCGAGTCGTTGGCGGTAACGATGTCGAGATTGCCGTCGGCATCGAGGTCGGTCAGATAGACTTTTTCGATGTCGCTGGCGCCATGAGCCAGCGCGGTGGGCGAGGCGAAGCCGCCCGAACCATCGCTCAGCAGCAGCCAGAGCTGATCACCCGCATCGTCGGCCACGACGATGTCGGGATCGTTGTCGCCGTTCAGGTCGCCGGTCGCGACGCCTTCGGCGTCATTGAGGGGCAGCACCGTGGGCCCGCCGCCGAACCCGCCCGACCCGTCGTTGTGGAAAATCGCCACTTCATCCTCGCCGTCCACCGCCGCCACGATGTCCAGGCCGTTGACACCGTCCATATCGTCGAGCACGACCCATTCCACGTCGTCATTGGTGTTGTAGCTGGACAAGGAGAAACTGCGCCCGCCGGACGAGATCATCGCGGTGACCGTCCAGTCGTCGTCATTGGCGGTCACAATGTCGTCCACGAGATCACCGTTGATATCGCCCACGGCGATGGAGACCACGTCGCCCACGCCCCACGAGGTGAGCGAGAAGTTCCCGTCGCCCTCGTTGTAATACACCCGGACGACGTCGGCATCGTCATCCGCCACTGCGAAGTCGAGCCGGCCGTCGTCGTCGAAGTCGCCGGTGGCGAGCTGTTCGTTGTTGGTGAAAGCCCGGAAGGAGCGGCCGAAGTTCTCGGCCAACCGGCCGAGCGGCACCGCCCGGTCCCCGTCCAGGACGAACGACGCCGGCTCGTTCGGGTTCAACGTGATCCGGTACCAGTCCGCGCTGCCGGTATGGCCGACCACGGCCACGCGGTCGGCGCCGCCGGCGAGATCGGTCGGGGTCAGGGCGTCGAGGTCCTCGGCGTCGCCCCGCGTATCGTTGCCGCCGAAGCCGAGCCCTTCTTCCTCGGCCCCCGCGTTGAGAATCACCCGCACGTCGTAAAACCCGGCGCCGGCGATCGAGCTCACGTCAATCCGGTACTCGCCCGCCGTGGCGACCGGCGTCGTCTGGAGTACGAGCTGTTCCCCGGCCGCCCCGGCGGTCGCCGAGTCCAGCAGCGGCGCGCCGCCGCCCGTGTCCGGCCCGAACAACGACAACTCGCCCTCGATGCCCGGGTCGTCCGGGTCGAACTCGACCGTCACCGTCTGTCCCGCGTCGAGGGAGATGGTGAAGGCGTCCGTATCGCCCGCCCCGTGGAACATGCCGGTCGCCGCGGGGTCGTAGACCATCGAACCGAGCGGCGGCAGGGCGTCGAGGGGCGTAGGGTACGGACTCGACTCCGCGTCGACGTCGAACCGCAGGGCGTAGTTGTCCCCACCCGTGCCGTCGCCGTTACCGTCCAGGGGCCACCCGACCAGGTCCCGGAAGCCCAACGGACCGCTGAACAGCACGACCTCGTAGCGGCCTTCATCCAGCGTTGAACCGCTGTCAAAGCTCACCGTCGACGTCGACGGGTCGTAGTTGAAGTTTGTCTCGAAGAACGGCTGCCCGCTGTTCACATCGCGAATCTGGATGTCTTCCGTGCCGAGATCGCCCGTCGCCAACTCTTCGCTGAAGGTAAAGGAGAAGGACGTCTGCCCCTCGGGCAGCACGTCGTCCGGGGCGATATTCGACGAAGCGACCGTCGGCGGAATCGTGTCGAGATCGATGGTGATCGACATCGCCTCGATCGAGACGCCGGCGAGGTTGGTCAAGGCCCCGGCCGCGATGTCCACGCTGTTGGCGCCCTCCACCAGCGATGACTCGTCCACCGTGAACCGCAGCGTGTCGCCGTCGATGATTTCGACCGCGGCGGCGTCCGTGCCGTTGACGGTCAGATCGCCGGCGTCAACGGTGCTGAGCAGGACGTGGCCGGACAGGTCGAGCTCGAGTGTGGTGAACTCGGGGAGCCGGCTGCCGTCAGACGGCGAGGTGTCGACCACCGTGAACGGCGATGGATCGCCGGTCGCCCCCGCCACCCGCAGCGTGAAGCTGCCCGCGTCCGTGGTCGCGCCCACGAGCGACATGCGGTACGTGCCGCCTTCACCCGTCGGCACGGTATAGGACAGCAGCACGTTACGTCCGTCGGCGGCGCCGTTGTCATCACTGTCCACCGCCGTGAGCGGGTCGGCCCCGTCCGCGTGAAACAGCGAGACCATCGGATCGAACGGGTTTTCCGGCTGACCCGCGGCATCATCGCCCGGGGTCGTCGTCGTGATGGTGATCGTCTCGCCTTCCGAGGCCTGGAAGGTGTAGTTCTGCGTGCCGCCGATGGCGAAGTTGGCCACCTGGTCGCGCTCGTCCGAGGTCAGACCCGTCAACGCGCCGCCGCCGATCGCGCGCAGCGAGCGGGCCTTGTCGAACGAATCGTCGAAGTCGCGGTCCTGGGAGGCGAAGTACATGATCGCCTTCGTCTCGCCCGGGGCGAGGTCCACGTCCCACTCGACCCGGAACTGGTCCCCGAATTGATGCGCCGCGGTGACCGGGCGCAACACGTCCCCGACGCCGGCGTACACCTGGGTCACGATCGGATCGTTATCGCCGTTCTGGTTGTCGCTGCTGATCACCCAATCGTCATCGGGGGTGAACGCGTTGTCGCCGCTGGACGTGTCGCGGATGTTCGTGCTGCTGTCCGAGCCGAGGTTCGAACTGACCGCGTGTCGGTAGGTGCCGGTCAGACTGCTGGGGTTGTGAATGAAGTCGACAAACCGCGCGAAGCCGGTCTCATCCGAGATGTATATTTTGCGGGTGACGTTGAACGAGATGCCGTCCTGATTGAGGGTGACCGGCCCGGTGACGACCTCCCGGCCGTCCGCTTCGACGCTGCCGGTGCTCTGGAAGCTGAAGTCGGGGACCACGAACCCGTTGTCGAAGGCGTCGCTCGTGCCGTCGCCAATTCCGCCGTTGCCCCTGATGTCCCAGCGAAACCCCTCGCCGTCGTTGAGGATGAAGTCGAAGGAGATGTTTGAGGCGGAGGTCGAGTCCGGCGGGACCACCAGCCCTTCGCCGAAGACCTGCCCGGTTTGATGGATGTCCTGGGCCGACGCCGGCGAAGTGTTGGGCTGCAGATCGAAGGACGCGCCCCGGCTGACCAGCAGTTCGTATGCTTCGCCCGACTCGCCGGTGATCCGCGCGAAGTAATCGCCGGACGAAGGGGCCTCGTAGTCGAGGATGAGTTGATCGGCCGACCGCGGGTCGCGCACGGGGATCGCCACGGGCGCGCCGCTGCTGTCGAGCAGTTCCAGTTCGAGGGGCGAACTCTCGGTGAGAATCACGACCTCACTGCCATACGGGTAATAGCCACTGCCGAGAATGTTCAACGCGGTGTCGTTGTCCCCATCGCCGTCGAAATCGCCCAAGGCGAAGGCGTTGACCCGGCGTCCCTCTTCCAGGGTCTGGGTGAGTGTAAACCCGCCGTAACCGTCGCCGGTGAAAATGCGGAACCCGCCGGGCCGGGTACTCACCTCAACGTCGTTCTCGGAATTTGCCGATCCGTAATAGCCGTAGCCCACCGCGCCGACCGCGATATCCAGCTCGCCGTCGCCGTCGAAGTCGCCTACCTGGATGTCGGCCGGCTTGACGCCGGAATCGAGCAGCACCGGGTCGGGCGTAATGCCGATGTCGCCGATGAGCACCTCGATTTCCCCGCCGTACCCGTCGCCGTAGCCATCCCCCAGATCGTTGAACCCGCCGTACCCGTCGCCGAAGA
>CAYFQS010000357.1:0-4101 GCA_964345245.1 uncultured Planctomycetaceae bacterium
TGCTCAGCGCCAGCAGTCCCCCGGCGCCCAGCAGCGCCAGCGAGGCCGGCTCGGGCACCGCGACGACTTCGAACACGTCCGTGGTCCCCGTGCCCTCCGATTGCGTGATTGAATCACCAAGCGAGTTCTGGCCGACGGGGCTGCTCGGCGGCAGGCCGATCGTGTCCTGCTCGTAGGTCACCAGCGGCAACTCGACCACCGGATTGGCCGGGTCCGTGATGTCAGTGAGTTGGATGTTGTCCACCCAGATCAGCGTATCGTCCACAACGCCGGGGTCAGTGTCCAGTCGCTCTTCATGAAAGTCGTCTACGACGATGCTCGCCGTTACCCCGGAAGAATTGCCAGAATCATTCACAACGTCGAAATCCACCTGGGCGCGATACCACTCATCCTCATTCAGCACGTCGTCGAAGTCGCTGTACGCGTTAACTATTGGCCATTTGTCGTTGCCGGCCTGGGCGAGCATCATCTGAAGGCCCTCCATGTCATCCTTGACGAGAAAGTCGAACTCGAAGCGGTAGGTGCGCGTTTGGTCAGGGAGCGACTGGGTGTCCTTTGGAAAGGGAGCGAACTGGAGTTTCACCTGGCCGCCGGCGGCCTCGGTGGTGACCGGTGACATCGCCAGGGTTTTGGCTGAGCTGTTGGTCGTCGAGGTGAGAATTTCGCTGCCCGAGACGACCGTAATCGCCGCTTCAGCGGAACTGACCAGCGACCAGCTTACCGAGAGGGCGACAACGGCGACGGGTACGATGAACGTCGAGGTGCGAAGGGTGGTGAACATGGCGGTTTCTCCTTTGGTGAGAAAAGTGTGGTTAGCTGCGGTGAACCTGTTCGCAGGCGTCGAGGCCGATAATCGATCTCCATGGAACCGATGAGAGACCAGGACGCCAAGTAATTACCTGGAAAATACACCGCCGGTATGCTCGTGTCAAGCACTTTTCCGGAAAATTTAGCGCCCGTTTAGCCGCTCCCCGGGCGGTGGTGCCTGCGATCAAGGGGTAATCCCCCGATAATCGTGCATATGGCCCCACGGAGCGGCGTGCAGCCACCCATGTCAGGCCGCTTGCCGCGACCAAGAAAAAAGTATACAACATGGGTACCGCCACGCGGCCGAGTGTGGTATTCTTCCCGATCATCAGTATTCGGAGTTCATCATCATGGCCCACCCGGAAGCAGATGTTCTTGAAGCCGACCTGTCCACCGACCGCAGCGGGCCGGGCTCGGTCCGGGGCCGGGTCATGCGCAAAGTCCGCTCCTGGCTTGACGAGGGATTGATCGAGCCCGGCCAACCCCTGCCGTCCGAGCGGCAGATCGCGGCCAGACTGCAGGTCAATCGGAAAACGGTCCGCCGGGCGCTGTCCATCCTCGACGAGCAGGGACTGTTCCGCCGTCTCGACACCGGGGTGCGCATTGTTGAGAAGTCCGGGGACGAAACGCCCTCGCAGGAATTGATCGCCCAGTCGATCGTGCTGATCACGCAAGGGGGGTTGAGCGGCACGCACAACTCCCGCAAGCGCGAGGTGAGCGGCTGGTCCATCCATCTACCACTGGGCATTCTGGAAGCGGCGACCAGTTCGGGTCGCTCCCTGGTGGTGTACGCGATACCCCAACTCGATGACGCGGCCCTCGCGGAACTGATTTCGGCGCGGCCGGCGGGTGTGCTGATGTCGCTGGACCCGCCGTCGCCCGACCGCGAGATGAAGATCGTCCAGGCGATCCATCGCGCGGGGATTTCCGTGGTGAGTTTCGGGCCGGCGGTCAACGGATGCGACTCAGTGGATTCTGACCATGAAGCGGGCGGGCGAATGCTGATGGAATGGCTGCTCGCCCAGGGGCGGAAGCGGCCGGTGTGTCTGTTGCCCGGCAAGCCCGGCGATCACGCGTCCTGGGAAGACGATCGCATCCGCGGTTACCGGCAGGCGCTGGAGTCGGAGGGCCTGGGTCCGTTGCCCGTCGAATGGGTACAGGAACTGCCGCACGCCGACGTGGACTATGACCAATTCTTCGAGTTGTCGGCTCGCAATCTTTCAAGCCACCTGATCGGTCACCTGACCGGCCCGGACCGTGCGGACGCGGTGATCTGCGTGACCGACGGTGCCGCGACCCAGGCGATCGCCGCCTGCCGGCTGTTCGAGCTCGAGCCGCACCGCGACGTCATGGTCGTCGGTTACGACAACTACTGGCACGGCTTGCGGGAATGGAAGACGGGGCGGGTGAGCCCGCCGCCCGCGGCCACCGTGGATAAGCAGAATGCGAAGATCGGACACACGATGTTCTCCCTGCTCGTGGATCGCATTGAGGGTCGTCTGCCCGACGAGCCCCAGCAGGTCAAGGTCGAACCGCGCCTGGTGGTCACCGAGCAATGGTGGCGAGCGCAAAGCCCGCGGGATGCCCCCCCGGAGGAGCCGAAGTGACGGCCGTGAACCGGCGACCCGCCGGATCACGCGGCAACCGGGCCGACCACGACACACCCCCTGAAACGCTGCCGTGCCGAACACGGCATCCATGGCCTTGAATCCAAGGACCGAATGATTCCCTCGATCGAAAGGACGCAGACGTATGACCTTAGCTTCGACTTGCCCGGCGCTGACTCGCGTGACGATGACGATGGTTCTGGCCGCCGCGGCGATGATTGTCGGCACGGCGACCGCATGTTCGGCCGCCGACCAAACGCCCCGACTGACAGACGCCGGTGAGCTCCGCATCGGGGATGGCGCCTCGGCGACTGTCGCGGATGCGGAAGACGGCTGGGTGATGACCGGTGCCGGCACGATCGCCGACGGCGGTGACCGCCTGGCCGCCAGGGCGTACGAAGTGACCGGCAATTTTGAGTTCATCGCCCGGGTCGCGCCGCAGCAGGGCGCGACCGGTGGCTACGTCGGCTTGACGATCATGGCTGACGACAAGCCGGAAGGACGTCGCGGCTTCGTCGGCATCAGCGCCGACCCCGAGTCGGATCGCAATTTCATGGTCGCGTATCGCCAGATCGCGGGCGCCGCCCCCGACGTGAAACGTCCGCGCCGCGGCAACCGTCAGCGCGTGAAGTGGCTGAAGATCGTCCGGGCCGGCAACACCATCTCCTACTACTGGTCGGCCGACGGGACCCAATGGCAGGGTCTGTACTCGCATGACTTTGTGCCGGAGTTGCCGAAGACGGTGCGCGTGGGCCTGACGGTCGTCGCCGACGAGCCGGTCGAGGCGACGTTCACCGGCATCGCGGCCCGGCCTTTCGACCCGACTTACCCGATCCTCTGGTTCGGCGCCAGCAACCCGACCGTGAGCGGGCACATCCAGGAGGGCCTGTTCTGCCTGGACTACTCGGCGGAGAACAACCTGCTCTACGGCAGTGGATTTGCGGAATGGACAAGCGCCTCGGTATACACCGACGACGGAGATCGGCTGTTCGGCGACCGGCGGATCGCCCACTACAGGCAATGCCGCGAAATCCTGGCCCACGGGGGCCGGATCTACGGCACCTTCATGGGCGGGGGCCTCGTCGTCTGGAACGAGTTTTTCCAGGGTGGCCGGCGCGAGAGATTCATGAAGGACAGTAAGTTTGCCGGGCTGGACACCGACGGCCGGTATCTCTACGCGGCCGACCAGAAGAACGAGGAGATTCGCGTGATCGACCCGGCCGAGCGCAACGAGGTGCGATCGTGGCCCATGAAGCGACCGGGGATGCTTCAGTTCGACGACGAGGGTACGCTCTGGATCGTGCAGCGGGCCGAGGAGGCGTTCATCCCCATCCGCGCCAACGCCGGCAGCACCATGCTCGGCTGGCGCCGGACTCACGGATACATCAAGGGCGGCAAGTGGCGGTGGAAGACGATCGACGAGGAGCGGGCCGAGCACATCGACACCAGTGGTTTGGAGAACCCCGCGCCGCTCGGGGTGTATCGTTCGTGGCTCGGCGGAGACCACAGCTACTCCACAGGCACGCGCGGCGGGACCGGATACATGAACCGCGACCTGCGGTACAAGATCCGCGTGCATATGCTCGCCCCGCTGCCGAAGATCGCCGACGGCGAGCACGTGTTCGACATCCTGGTCAACGGCGAGGTCGTGGCCGAGGACTTCGACCTGGTCGCCGAGGCCGGCGGG
>CAYFQS010000358.1:0-4098 GCA_964345245.1 uncultured Planctomycetaceae bacterium
CCCCGACCCCGCCCGGCGGGCCAGGGCCCCCCCCCACCCCCCCGCCGCCCCCCAGAACCGCCTGTCCGCCGATCCCGATGTGAAGCGCACCCAGGCCCGGGAGAAGGCCCCGGTCTCCCCGGACAAGCGAAGCTCGCTTCGCGAGAAACTCACCCGACTGTTCGGCGTGAAGGTCACCAAGCAGGGCGCGTTGTTCGTTCAGCCCGCGGACCATGAGACGTCCGTCGCCATCGCCGGCGACTTCAACAACTGGTCGCCGCAAGCCACGCCGATGAAGCATAACCCCCGCCTGAACGTGTGGGAGGTCTGCCTGCCGCTCAACCCCGGACGGTATCGCTACCGCATCGTCCGCGACGGCGTGTGGCAGTCCGATCCCCACAATCACTACGTCGAGAGCAACCCCTTCGGTGAACTGAATAACGTCGTCGAAGTCGATGAGCGGTGAACCGCGGCGGCACGGACGATACAATGGTGAGTCATGGAGGACCGCCGCACACGCGAGGCGCTGGAAGCGCTGGCCGATCTCTACCTCACCGAACCGGTCGAGGTTGACTCTGATTCTCCCGATCCGAGACAGAAGCGCTCTTCCCGGCAAAACGGGCCGGGCGGTCCGATTCGCGTGGAGGCGGTGCTGATCGGGCACCTGCCCGGTGCGTCCGGCTCGTGGGCCAGCCAGTACGCCGAGCACGTCGCTGAACAACGCGGGCCCGCGGTGATGCTGCATTTTGAACAAGGCGGGTTGATCGTCGATGTCTACCGGATCGACCAAGCCGCGGACAACAACTACAAGTTCCCCACCGGCGCGGCGGCGGAATCGGCCGAGCCCGAGCCGTCGCCCGCCGATGACGATCTGCCGCCGGGCGCGTCGCTGACCGAGCTGCTGGAGCATCTCGCGGCCGGAGGGGACCTGGCGACCTGGCTCGTGCGACCGCCCCAGCCGACGGGCGAGATCGGCCGGCGGATCGTGCAGGCGATCGATCGCTGGACGCTGATCTCCGGCTGCGATGACGCGGCGGTGGTCGCCGGCTACCGGCTGCTGAAGGGACTGCGGACCCACGACGAGAGCGACCGGCGCGTCGGGCTCATGATCATGGGCGCCGAGGGCCCGCCCGCGGAACTCGCCGCGGCGAAGCTGCGACGGACACTGGATGAGTTTCTGGAGACGCCGGCCGAGGCGGTGGGCTATCGCCCGCGGATGACGCCGCTGCATCGCCGCACGCTCGCCGAGTTCGAAGGCGACGTGGCGGCGCTCTGGCAGGAGGCGGCGGCGTGGATGGCCGGCCGAGGCGTCGAGCCGCCGGCGGAGCCGGCGGAAGAAGAACCGACCACGGACCAGCAGCCGCCCGCACCAGAGACCGGGCCGACCGCCGGCGAGTCGCCGCGCCCGACGCCCGCCTTCGGGCCCGAACCCCACTGGCGCGAATCCGCGGACCGGCTCGACCGCGAGATCAGCGAGGATTTCCAGCCGACGATGACCGCGGCTGAGGCGCGGTCCCACGCGCACGAGGCGGGCGACTCTGAAGCACCGGCCGCCCCGCCACAGGCAGAATCCGAGCCCGAACCGGAAATGGCAGCGGGAGCGGCGTCGGAGGCGCCGCCGGAGCCCGCCCCGGCCTTGCCCTCGCTCGCCGACCATCTGCCGCACCTCACCGCTCTCGCCGCCCGCCGTCCCCGCCATGACGGGATCGAACTCGCCGTGGATGACGCTGGTCGACTGCACCTGTTCACCGACGCCACCGACCGCGATCCGCACGAGGCGCTGGTGGAGCTGCTCGCCACCGGCCGCTGGGCCGAGGAGCACCACGGCTTGCTCGCGTTGACGGTTCCGGACCGCGAAGTCGGCGCCGCCGCCCCCGAGCTTCACGTATTCACCGACACCCCGAAGCCGCTGGCCGCCCACGCCGGCGACCCGGCCGCCCCGCTGTTCCGATTGCACCTGCTGAGGCCCGGCGATCCGCCGGTGCACGTCGAGTTGAACTGACACGCGCGGCCGGGTCGACGATAGCTGTTGTTGAACATTCCCCCCGAGCAAGCGGGCGGGTCGAACCCGCCGTCTCGTGCCCGGCGCTACTGCACACTCCGCCCCGGAACCGACGAGGCGCAGAAGTCAACGCACCCGCAGTCCGCGATGCGTCGGCGGGGTTCCTCTCCGCCTCCGCGCCTTCGCGGTTCCGTCATCACCACGTGGTAAGCTCGTGGAGTTCCTCGCTGGATTGCGCGCCGAGGCGGCGGAAGACCTCGATGGTCGCGCCGCTGCGGTTGAGGGTGTAAAAGTGGATGCCGCGCACGTCCTCGTCGAGCAGGTCGCGGCACTGCTGCGTGGCCCAGTCGATGCCGACCATGGCCACGTGCTCGTCATCGTCGCCCGCCCGCTCGAGCCGGCGGAGCAGCTTGGCCGGCAGCCGGGCCCCGCACAGCCCCGCCATCTTCACGATGCCTTTCCGCGAGACGATCGGCATGATCCCGGCGATGATCGGCACGTCGATCTTCGCGATCTCGCATCGATCCAGGAAGTCGTAGAAATCCCGGTTGTCGAAGAAAAGCTGCGTGATCACGCAGTCCGACCCGGCCTCGACCTTGCGCTTGAGATTGTCCATGTCGTCGAGCTTGCTCGGCGTCTCGGGATGGCCCTCCGGGTAGCCGCCCACCGCGATGCCGAACTCGTCGCCGAAGTTCTCCCGGATCAACTCGACCACCTCGTTGCCGTACTGCAATCCGTCGGGCGGGACCTCGAAGGTTTCGTCGCCCTTCGGGGCGTCGCCCCGCAACGCCACGATGTTGTCAATGCCCAGGTCCCGATACGACGAGAGCATCTCCACCAGTTCATCGCGGCTGTGGCCGACGCAGGTCACGTGGGCCGCGGTGGGCACATCGAGCTCGTCGCCGAGGTACTTGACGATCTCCCCGGTGCGCTTGCTCGTCGAGCCGCCCGCCCCGTAAGTGCAGGTGGCGAAGCTCGGGCGCAGCGGTTTGAGCTGCGCCACCCGCTCGCGGAATTTCTCCTCGCTCTGCTCCGTCTTGGGCGGGAAGAACTCGAAGGAGAACGTCGTGGGGGTCTGATCCAGTATCTGGTTGAATTTCATCTCTTGGACGCCTTATGGTGAGGTCGATCCATAGACCATACGCGCTTGACCGCGGTAGGTAAAGGCCCGGCGCGTTATAATCCCCCCATGCCTGACCGAATCGAACAACTGCGCAAGTTTCACGAAGCCGAGCCGGATGATACGTTCGCCACCTACGGCATCGCGATGGAACACCTGAAACGAGGCGAACCGGATGAAGCGCTGACGTGGCTGAACAAGACGCTCGAGATCGATCCGGATTACGCCTACTGCTACTACCAGAAGGCCCGCACGCTTCAGCAGCTCGATCGGCTCGACGAAGCGCGGACCACGGTGCAGCAGGGCATCGACGCGGCGAAAAGAACCGGCGACGAAAAGGCGATCAGCGAACTCAACGACCTCTCGGGAATGTTGAAGTGATACACCCGACGACCTGCTGATCGAAACACATGACATCGCGTCACGTCGTCGATCACCAGATCGCCAGCTCACCGAATCCAACGCCCCGAGCATCTTCGCGTCGCGTCACTCGGTGTTCGCCGCGATGGTCGTCGCGGTGGTCGACTTCTTCTCGCACGCGGCGACCTGCGCCGCCGACTTGCAAGTCACCGGGCACACGCCTTTCGATTCACCGGCGGCGGTCTCGGCGTAGACCGGGTTCGGCGACCAGCTCGCGACCTGCTTGTCGCACGCCTCGCCGGTCATCGGACACTCGGCGGTCGCCGGGCAGTCGCCGGCCTTGGCCGACATATCGCACTCGCCCGACTTGGCGAACTTGACCGCCTTGGCTCCCATGTCACACTCCCCGGCCCTGGCGAACTTCGCGGCCTTGCCGGCCATGTCACATTGACCGGACGCGACCGGGCTCGCCGCGGTCTTCTGGTCGGCGGCGACCACCTCGGCGTCCTGGCTCAAGTTGGCATAACCCGCCCACGAAACAGCCGCAATCACGACCGCGGGCACGATTCCTGAAATCAGCATACGCATGGCAATGCTCCTTTCTGAACGGACCGTAGGTCTGGATCATCGGCAAGTG
>CAYFQS010000359.1:0-4096 GCA_964345245.1 uncultured Planctomycetaceae bacterium
ACCATTCCCAATGCTTGTTTGGCCATCATGGCTCTCCTGCAAAAGGTCAAAAAGCCGTGGTGCCGGCGGAGCCGCGATCAATGCCGCGACCGCGATGCCGCCGTCACTTCAGCAGTTCCATTCTCGTCGCCGACGACAGGTCGCACGCGTTGCCTTCGTCGGTGTCTATGTGCACTTCGAGCTTCACCCGCTCGTCGACGCGAACCCTCATTCGGTCAAACGTCACGCCGCAGGGCCCGTCGATCTTGAGTTTCATCTGCGCCCCATCCTCCACGCCGTAGTGCGCTGCGTCGGTGGGGTGCATGTGGACGTGGCGCTCGGCGCGGATCAGGCCCCGCTGCATCGTCAATGCCCCGTGCGGGGCGGCGAGGATGCACCCGGGCGTGTTCTCGTGATTGCCGCTGATCCGCAAGGGCAGCTTCAGCCCGAGGAAGATGCCGTCGGTGTAGCTCAGCTCGACCTGCGTGTACTTCCGCGTCGGGCCGAGGATGCGGACGTTTGGAATCATCCGGTTGCGGGGCCCGATGATGTTGACCATCTGTTCGCTGGCGAATTCCCCGTCCTGATAGAGGTCCTTGAGCTTGGTCAACTTGGCCCCCGGACCGAAGAGGACTTCGAGGTCTTCGGGCGTCACGTGCACGTGCCGGGCCGAGACGTTAACGACCAGCGGGTTCGGCCCGCCGTTGTGATCGGTGGGGCAGATGGTCTGGCGGATGTTGCCGACCTGCGATTGAAGCACGTCGCGCACCACGCGTTCGACCTGTTCCCGCGTCAGATTGCCTGGGTCTGCAATCATGTCGAACCTCACATCGAATGACAAGACGTCGCCTGAACGAGCCAAGTGTACCGTTCGTCCTATTCAGAAACAAGCACAATTTTGCAAAATCTTTCAACGAATCTGTCATAATCGGTGCAAGTCCATTCATATTATGCTGATATAATTTAAAACTCGCGCAGGCGGCCGCGTTGCGAGGCGTGGCGGTCAATCGGAGACGTGAATCTGGTGCGTCGCCTCGCGGGCGAGGTGCGCTTCCTGGTCGTCCACCCGCACGTGCATCGTCCCGAACGGATCGATCGCCAGCACCTCGAGCTTCGCGTCCAGGTCGATCCCAAGTTCGTGCAGGTACTGGAGAAAGCCCGCTTCATGGTCCGACACGCGGCGGACTCGACACGTCTGCCCCGTCTGCAGGTCGGAGAGTTGTCGGAAGTCCTGCTCGGCGATCTCGCCCGACTCGGTCGGAATCGGCGCCCCGTGTGGATCGACTTTCGGATGCCCGAGGTATTCATCAATCCGGTGGATCACCTCGTCCGACACCGCGTGCTCCATGCGTTCGGCGGCATCGTCGACTTCGTCCCAGCCGAGCCCGAGTGTCTCGACAAGGAACTGTTCGATAAGCCGATGGCGGCGGATCATCTGCATGGCGAGGCGGTTGCCCTGGTCGGTCAGCCGCACGCCGTAATAGGGCTTGTGCTCGATCAGGTCGCGGGCGGCGAGTTGGCGGAGCATCCCGCTCACCGTGCCCCGCCCGAGTGACAGCCGCTCGGCCAGGGCCTTCGTGGTCACCTTGCCGCCTTGCTGCTCAAGCTTGCAGATCTGCTTGATGTAGTCTTCGACGGCCCGGCTCGGCGGTTTGCTCTCGCGCGCAGGCATGAAGGTGGTATCCTACCCGGCCCCACCGCCGGGTCAACGAAATCGCGTGGTGATGGCTCGCCGCTCGTGTTGAATTGATCGCACGCCAGCCGAATGGAGCGCGACATGGCCGCAGGTGGACCAGCAGGAGCGGCGGGGGCGTCCGGCGGGGCCGCGGCCGCCGCCGCGATCGCCCAGGCGATCAAGGCGTCCGGCGTGATCGTCCGCGTCGAGCCCGGCGACTTCCTCTTCCTCGTCGAGCAGAACGATCCACCCCTCGTCGTCCACGCCGCCGGCGGATTCTTCAGCCGCAGCGACAAGTACCTCACCAGCTACCGCGGCCTGGCGTTCTACGCTGAATCCGAGACCCCGCTCACCCTCCCGGGCCACTGCGAAGTCATCGAATCAAGAAAAATCTGGATCCCCGGCTGACCCGGATCGCGCTGCCCACCCGTCCTCCTCTGCGCCTCACTGTGTCTGCGGTTTGCTTCCGCCGGCTCATCCTGCCGCGTCGCTCACCATCCGGTGCAACGCCTTGAGCACCGACGCCCGCTGCTCGGCCATCCGGCGCAGGTAGCCGCGCATGAGCTGCTCGTCCGGTTCGACTCGCGGATACGTCGACGACCGGTCATCCCGTGTGGGCGATTGGATTCGGGGCAACCTGTCGTCCATCATCTCTGCCCCCACCCGTGACGCGGTCATTCGGTCGTCGATCAGTTCCGGAGGCGGCGGCAATGTGGACGCCTGCTCCGCTTCGGCTTCGTTCGGCATGCCGAGATGGAACACCGCGCCCGGCGGGATGAACTGCAGAATGCCCGCCCGCCGGTGGTGGGCGTATTCGGAGCGATCGAACTCCGCGATCACGCCGGGCGAGATGTAATACAGCCGATCGCTCTTTCGCTCCACCGTGGGGCCGGCGGTGTCGGGCGAGACGCGGCGGAAGACGTTGTTCCGTTCGCCCGTGGTCTTCAGCCCGCCCTCGCGTTCGCGCAAGCTCACCTGTCCCGGGTTCACATCGTCGACGGTCTGGTCGACCGGGCGGTAGCCCCGCTGCTCGACGGTCTGTGCGGACACATCCGCCCCGGCGAGCAGGAGCGCGGCAAGACAACAACTCAGCATGGTTCGTGGGTACTGCATGTGTATGCCCATTGTATCGGCGAACCGGGCGGGGGCGATACAGTGGGTGGATTGCGATGTCACCTTTGCATCGGGGGCGAGCGGGTACTGCCAAAACGGCAGAAGCCGCGGGAGTTGTGCATTTGTAAACCATTTAAAAACAATAGTTTGGAATTTTGATCATCTGGCACGTCAGTTGTGGATATCTCGGTGATCGCGGGAAATTTCGGGTCCCGCGGTCAGGGTCACAAGGTGTGACGAATCGAGAAACCGGCAGTAAAAGTAGGAAAGGAGCAACAACCATGTTACCTACTCAACGAGTTCGCAGTGCCTGGGATGATCCGTTCAACGTCGCCCGCAACTTCGACCGTGCCCTGGGTCGCATGCTTCGCGAGGACTGGCAGGACGAGGCCGAGTTGACCGGCAGCTACCCGGTCGACATCAACGAGGACGAAAACAATATCTACGTCCAGGCCGAAGTCCCCGGTTTCAAGCGCGACGAGCTGGACATCACGTTCGAGAGCGGCGTGCTGACGATCACGGGCGAGCGGAAGGTGGAAGCAAACGGCAAGCAGCAGCGGCATCTGAACGAACGCCGATACACTCGCGTTCGCCGCAGCTTCTCGCTGCCTACCACGGTTGACGAATCGAACGTCAACGCGAAGCTCGAGGACGGCGTCTTGCACTTGACGCTGCCGAAGCGTGAGGAAGTCAAGCCCCGCCGCATCGAGATCAAGTAACTGTCAACCCGGGTCTCATCCCGACAACCGCAACGCGCAACGACACGGCCGCGGCCACCCCGCGGCCGTTGTCATGCGATGCACTGCGAGCTTTTTCGGACGCTGTTCCTGTGCCTTCGCCCCAGAAGACCCAGCGCGGCGAAGCCGAGGGTAACGCACGAGGTGGGCTCGGGAATGGCTCGGAAATCCCACTGGCCTGAGTCGACGTCGAACTTCAGCCAGCGCTGGTCGCTTCCGGCCGCGGTGAGGCCGTCGAGGTCGCCGAGGAATTCCCCGTCCGCCCAGATCAACTCGCCGTTGGCCAGCAGCGAGCGCGACAGCAGCTCTTCCAGCGGGATGCCAACCGTGGCCGTGGTGCCGGCGGGCACGAGGAGATCCAGCAAAAAGGCCTCGTCCTCGCACAGCAGTTCCAGGTCGATATTTCCATACGGAGTGGGGACGCGTGATTCGATATGGCGAAGCCCACCCATTTGCGGCAGAACGGAGAAGGACGCCCACCCGGCTTCGTCCGGTTCCACGCCGGCCGCGAACTGGCTGAGAATCGTCAACGGCCCGCCCGACCAGGCATGGTTGTACGTCCCGCCCCCGTAGCCCGCCCCGCCGAGGCCCC
>CAYFQS010000360.1:0-4068 GCA_964345245.1 uncultured Planctomycetaceae bacterium
CCCAGGTCGAAAGGATGTTGGCCGCCGATACCGGCCCGCAAAGCATGCCGAGCAACAGCATGACCACCAGATAATGTGATCTCATTTCATTTCTCCGATGCGAATTCACGAAATGCCCTGACTGAAAGAAGCGTTTTCTCCGATCCAACAGGTTGACTCTACCACGGATTCACGCGCCAGGCAAACGAAAAACCGGGCAAATCTTGAGATTCCGGTGTCGGCGTCCGGGCGGCGGAATTGCTTACACGTTCCTAACACTTCTCTAGCCGGCTGCGAATATGCCGCGCCTACGATCTGGGTGTTCGAGCAGTCAGGACCGCGGGCGCGGCCGGCTCGAACACCACCCGCCGCATCCCGTGGCGGAGTCGGATACCTCGAACAAGCGACAGTGAAACCTCTTACCGAAGGAGAACGCAGATGACAAACGTCCGTAATCTCAGTGTACTATTGGCCCTCGTCGTCGGTCTGACCGGCTTGAACGCCTACGGCGAGCTCGTCGCCGGCGAAGACTTCGACGGCGGCGACGTAAACATGATCAGCGGGTTCGATCCATCCTCGGGCAACATCGATGGCGGGCCGGGTGATTTTTTCGGAGTGAGCTCGATCGGCTCCTGGCCCCAGTCCGCGGGCGTGCCGTTTTCGCTCGCCGACGATTCCGTGATCGACGTGTCCGGCGGAACGCGCACGACTGACAACGCCTTCTCGGGTGACGAGGAGGGCATCTTCGGTCAGGCCCGCGATGTGACCGATGCATTCTTCTCCATCTCGGACAACCCCGCCGACGACATTGCGGATCAGACCGCCTCGTGGGCCTTCGATGTCAGCAACTACCAGAACCTGATGCTGAAGATCGATATGGGCCAGCAGTCCGATGGCGACTCGTTCGACGGCATCAGCGCCGGGAGCGTGGTCTTCACCGCGCAGATCGACGACGGTTCCGTGCAGAGCGCGTTTGTGCTCACGCCGGTTGATGTAACCGGCGGCAGTTTCACCTTCCGCGCCATGGACAGCGGCACCGTGCCGACCACCGCGGGCGTCCTCGAAGCCACCGGCGACAACACGGTGACCAAGCTTCTGGCCGAGGATGGCTCGACCGCGTCGAACACCTACCTCGACAAGACCCCGGCCAGCGGCAACGGCGCCGGGCAGATGGACACCTTCATGACCGCGATCGACGGGACCGGCAGCGAACTGACGCTGGCCCTCAGCGCGGACGTGCCCTTCGAGGCGATGGCGTTCGACAACATCGCCGTGACCGGCGACGTGATCCCCGAGCCGGCCACGCTCACGCTGCTCGCGGTCGGCGGCGCGGCGGTCCTGCGACGCCGCCGCTGATCGCCGGACACCCGCCGGCCGGCCCGCCCGCGCGGCGACCGGCCGACGAATTGCTCCTGTAATCGCTCCGACCGGTCACCTGGCCGGTCGGAGCGCTTTTTCAGCCGAACCCACTCGCGCCCCTGTGGAGACCTGACCATGCACAAATCCTCCATTAATCGAGAAAACCGCGTCGCGCGCTCCGGACCGGCCTGTGGCTTTACCTTGATCGAGCTGCTCGTGGTCGTCGCGATCATCGCCCTGCTGATCGGCATCCTCCTGCCCGCCCTCGGCGAAGCCCGCCGCGTCGCCCAGCGCGTCGCCTGCATGGCCCACCTCAAAGGCGCCGGCCAGGGCCTTGGCAACTACACCTCGGAGAACCGGGGGCACCTGCCCGGACCCAACACCAGCGGTCTGAAGATCGGACAAGCCGGCGAAAGCTACACCTTCGGCGAAAGGGCTCGTGAACCCGTACAGAATCACGACTGGGTCTCGCCAACGCTCGGCAGCGATCTCGGCCTGCCCGCGGATCGAGCTGAGCGGATGATCGCGATCTTCAACACCAAGCTCAAGTGCCCGAGCAACAACGAAACGTTCGACCGTGAGTTCAGCACCTCCGTCGTGAACGACCTGCCGAACGTAGACGACGTGAGCGAGATCGCGTATTCGAGCTACTCGGCGGTGTGGTACTTCCTGCTCCACCCGCGCGGGGAAGCGCCGGATGGCGGCGTTTATGCCCCCGACGGTGAGATCGAGCTGCCCGCGAACTACTCGCCGCGCATGACCGCGGTCGGCTCGCCCTCCCGCAAGGTGTACGTCACCGAGGGGGCGCAGGACGTGGACCGTAACAACGCCAACGCCCCACTCTCGTTCAACGGTCAGAAAGAGGCGTTCTGGCGCGGGAACAACTACACGAGCAACGGGCCGGCAGTAGCCAAATACAACGGTTCCCCCCACTTCCGGGCCTCGGATGGCTCGCTGAGCGACATGGCCGAGCGCTTCGCCTACCGGCACGACGGGATGATGAACCTGACCTTCTTCGACGGTCATGTCGAAACGATGGACGACGAGGCCTCCCGCCACGTCCAGATGCACGCCCCGCGCGGCTCCCGCATCGAGAACGCCAGCGGCACCGTCGATCCCGACGACGAGAACGGCGATGTGATCGACTGATTCCGCCCGCCGACGGGCGAGCCGGTCCGGAACACCGACTGGATCTCCCCTACGCTCGGTAAGTCGCTCGGGATGCCCGGGGACCGGGATGAGCGGCACGCCGGCCGAGCCGGCGGCATGGCCCTTCGCCCCTGATCACAGCAACGGACTCAGCAGCTTCGCCATGTCGTCCAACGTCGACGCGACCTTGCCGCGGTCCCGCCACGCCTCGCCGCTCAGTCGCTGCGACTGTTGTCGGTACTCGACCTGCTGGTAGCGAAGCCGGCCCGCGCTGTCCGGGCCGTACATGAGCAGGTTCAACTCGAAGTTCACCTCGAAGGATCGGATGTCGAAGTTGGCCGAGCCGATCATGGCCAGCGTGTCGTCGACGGTCATCGTCTTGGCGTGGAGCAAGCCCTCGGTGTGGAGGTAAATGTGCACGCCCATCTCGAGCAGCTCGCCGAAATACGCCCGCCCCGCCGCATGCACCAGCGGATGGTCCGCCCGCCGCGGGACGATCAGTTCCACTTTCACGCCGCGCATCACCGCAAGGCGAAACGCGAGCATGAGCGGTTCGTCCGGGACGAAATAAGGGGTGGTGAGGATCACGTGGTCGTGGGCAATGTACATCGCCTCGACGACCACGTCCTGCAACGAGCTGGTCACCCGGATCGGCCCGCTCGGGACGACCTGGATCGGCACGTCGCCGGTCACCGCCGGCGTGGGCAGCAGCTTTTCATCGTCGATCCATTCGTCCGTCTCGTAGACCCAGTCCTCGAGGAAGGCGAGCTGGAGCTGCAGCACCGCGGGCCCGGTGAGGCGGACCATGATGTCATGCCACGCCAGGTCGCGGTGGCCGTAGTCGGCGTTGATGATGTTCTGCGAGCCGGCGTAGCCGATGCGGCCGTCGAGCACGGCGAGCTTGCGGTGGTTGCGGATGTCGATCCGGGCGAGCCGGCGACGGACCGGGTTCACCGACAACGCCGCGACGACCTCGACGCCGCGACGCCGCAATTCCGGGCCGAGCGAACGGAGCATCCGCCGCGAGCCGACCGCGTCCACGATCAGCCGGCACGTCACGCCGCGCTCGGCGGCCCGGACGAGCGCGGCGGCGACGCGCCGGCCCGTCTCGTCGTTGCGGTAGATGTACGTCTGCAGGTGAACGTGATGCTCGGCCGCGTCGATGTCGGTCACGAGACGGTCGATCGCCTCGTCGCTTTCCTTGATCAGCTCGACGAAATTGCCGCCGAGGATCGGCATCTCCGACAGGTCCTCGGTGATCGTGATCAGCGACCGCTGATCGGGATCGACGGCCGGCTGCATGACGTGGTCCCGCTGCATGGCCAGCCGGTCGATCTGCCCGATCGCCCGGCTGACCTGTTCGTACCGCCGCAGTCGCCGCTTGCCCAGCCGCCGCCGCCCGAGCAGCCCGTAGAGCACGAGCCCGAGCCACGGCTGGAAGAAGATGATCGTCAACCACGCCATGGCCGAACTCGGCCGCCTTCGCCGCGCCGCCACCGGCAACATGACCAGCCGAATCACCCACTCGGAGATAAGATAGATCGTCGTCAGCATCACCACCCCGCGGCAAACCTGCCACGG
>CAYFQS010000361.1:0-4060 GCA_964345245.1 uncultured Planctomycetaceae bacterium
CCTGAAAAGGTGTCAGGAGTGGCGGGCGAACACGGTTCCTGACACCTTTTTCTGCCGGTTCGACCGGTATGGTCAAGCGCATGAACGACACACCCGATCTCATTCAACGTCATCCGGCCAATCCTGTGCTCTCCGCCGCCGACGTGCCGTACGACTCGACGCTCGTGTTCAATGCCGGGGTGGCGAAGTTCCGCGATCGCTACGTCATGGTTTTCCGCAATGACTACGGCCCGAAGAGCAAACAGGAATTTCAGTCCGGCGCCAAGCGCTGGCGGACGAACATCGGCATCGCGTGGAGCGAGGACGGCGTGGACTGGACCGTTGCTCCCGAACCGTGTTTTGAGATGCAATCCGACGAGATTCGCCGGGCCTACGATCCCCGGCTCACCGTCATCAACGACCGTTGCTACATGTGCTTTGCCGTGGACACCCACCACGGCATCCGCGGCGGCGTCGCGGTGACCGACGACTTCGAGCGGTTCGACGTGCTGAGCATGTCCGCGCCGGACAACCGCAACATGGTCCTGTTCCCGGAGAAGGTCGGCGGGAAGTTCTGCCGGCTCGAGCGGCCCTTTCCGATCTACGGCCGGGGCGCGCCGGAGCGCTTCGACATCTGGTTCGCCGACTCGCCGGACGCTCGCTACTGGGGCAATCAGCAACTCCTGCTCGGGGCTGAGCAGGTGCCGTGGTGCAACAACAAGATCGGCCCGGCCGCCCCGCCCATCCGCACCGACCGCGGCTGGCTCGCCCTCACCCACGTCGTCGACAAGGACGAGCACCGCCCGCTCGATTCGTGGGAGACCTGGGACTGGACCAAGCGTTACACCGTCGGCGCGATGCTGCTCGACCTTGACGAGCCGTGGCGGGTGATCGCGCTGTCGCCCGAGCCGATCATGATCCCTGCCGAGCGCTACGAAACGCACGGTTTCCGAGGCGGGGTGATCTTCCCCGGCGGCCTGATCGACGAAGGCGACGGCACGGTCAAGATCTACTACGGCGCCGCCGACACCGTCGAATGCCTCGCCACCGCCAGGATCGTCGACCTGCTCGATGCGTGTGAAGCGACGGAGCAACGACCCGGCACCTCGTGAACTGACCCATTCAGGGATCAGCGCTCCGTGAAGTTGCCGAATGCCGCCAATGCAATCGTCGCGTCGGAGAAGATCCGGGACTACCTGCTGAATCCCAGCCATCGCCGCGGAAGATTCAAAGCAGCATTGCGATCCACGTTCGGCTATCGACGTGAGCAATGGGAACGGTTCGAACGCGACCTCCGCGATCAACATCCGGGCCCGGACGTGTCGAGCGTCGAGCAGACGGATGACCGAATCCGGTACCACAGTGCTGGTCCCATCAGAACTCCCGGCGGCCGGCGGCTTCAACTGCGGAGCATCTGGCAGGTCGATACTGGAACCACGAGCCCCCGACTGATTACAATTCTTCCGGAGTTACCGTGATGCCATTCGACAATTGCCAGGACGTCATTCTTACCCGCGATCTGCCCGACGACGGCCTGGTCGCCGGTGACGTGGGTACGGTGGTGGAACGGCACATGCCGCCGGACCGCGAAGAGGGGTACAGCGTGGAATTCTTCGACAGGGCGGGCAATCCGGTCGCCGTCGCCGCGGTGCCGGAGAGTTCGTTGCGGACCCCCACCGCCGCCGATCGCCCCTCAGTGCGTGCGCATTGCTGATTTCATGGACGAAACCGCCGAGTACATCTGTCCGCATTGCGGGGAGGCGATTCAGATCGTGGTCGACCCGACCGGCGGCGACGAACAGCACTATATCGAGGACTGCCCCGTGTGCTGCCACCCGAACGAATTGACAGTGCGGTTCGATGGATACGGTCAGGCAGGCGTGATGGCGGCACCGGCACAGTGACAGGCCCGGCGATCGGGGGATCGGGCGATCGCGGATCTCGCTGCCGTGCCGGCAAACGCTCCCCCCGTGCTTGCCGCACAGCCCGCAGGGGCGGCCATGACGCCGATCTGTTGGTACACTGCCGCTTTGCCCGCTTACCGAGATTCAGGGAAGCTTCACAGATGAGTTTGACAACCAAGCCGTTTCGATATCCGACCTGCAGCCCCGAGCCGCGTGGTTTGGTCGTGATCGATCTCAGCCGCGACCGGATGGACGGGCAGATCGCCGCCTGCTGCCTCCAGGGCCTGGTCAACCGCGCTGGGGCCGACAAGGTCTATGTGCATCATTCGTGGTGCTTCGACAACCGCGGCGGCGGCGCGACGCAGGTCCACGTGGCGCGGTCGTTGCTCGATATGCTTTACCGCGAACTGCCCACCGAGCATCTGGCGCCCGCGGACGACGTGGACTGGCCGGGCTTTCTTTCGATGTGGGAGCGATACGCCGAACACGTCACCGGCCTGATTATTTGGGATCCGGGCCTGGCGCAGGCGACGATCGAGGCGGCGACCACCATTGCGGGGCAGACCGGCGCGCTGCCGGTCTCCCCGGCCCTGGCGCGTGAGCTGTGCAGTCGGGGCGCGGAGGTTCAGATCGACCTGCGCGATCAGCGGTTCCTAGGAAACGTAGCGGTGCTGGAGTGGCTGTTGGACCGCTACTTCGCGGATGCCAATCACGAAGTCGCGTTTACCTGGTCGCACATGACCACGGGTGCGGACAGTTGGGGGGCGGCGAACAAGGATTACGTCGTCGCGCACCGTCTGTTCAGTTTCTACCTGAACATCTTCGACGAAGATGAGCGCAGCCACTACGCCGACGTTGTAAGGCAATATCCACCGGGCACGCCGATCATGGGCTGGACGGATGAGCTGGTCGCGGATCAGTTATTCGCCGGACTCGGCTACTTCATGGTGCCGTACATCTCGGTGGAGAACCTGACGGTGCACAGCGCGTTCCCGTCGCTCGACGCATCGGGCCGCCAGCCCATGCCGGGACCGGCGTCGTGGCGGGATGGTTGCATCTACGCATCGATGCAGTTGTGCGACGGGGACAACCTGCTCCATTCCATGGTGTATCAGGTCGACGCGGCGGCCAACGATCCCGACTTCGGGACTGAACCGGCGACATGGATTCTCAATCCGGCGCTGGTCGATCTGGCTCCGCGACTGTACGACTGGTACCTGGAGCGACTGCGGAGCTCAGGCCAGGAAGCGGCGGCCATGCTGGGCGACGGGCATCCGAGCGCGGAGAAGAGTCGCGGCCTGAAACGCTATGGCGAGATGGCTCGCCACTACATGCACAAGGCCGGCATGCACACCGTCAAGGTCATGGCGGAGTCGGAGGCGCTGGCGTGGAACATCCGGCCGCGAGTGATGCTCGGCGGCTACCACGGCGGGGATCACCGGGCCGCCGACCCCGCCGGCTATCACTTCGATGGCCGGACTTTCCACATCGATACCACGTCGCCCGACAACGGACTCGAGCGGATCAAGGCGCTGGTGGAGCAGTGGCCGGCTGACCAGCCGCTTTTTCTGACGCTGTTCGGCGACACGGCGAAGCGGCCCGGCATCTGCGGCCATCTCAAGCAACTCGCCGGGCGGCTTCGCGTGCTGGCCGAACAGGCCGATCGACCGATCGAACTGGTCACCGCCGCGGAACTGGCCGCGACGTACGCCGAGGCCCTGCGAGCCGGCCGACTGACGCCGGTGATCCCGAACGATCGCGCCCCCGAGGCGTGAATCGCCGGCGACGGTCCGCCTGCCGCGGCCCACCGGTCGACGGCGGGGCTCGGTTCCGACCGCGGAATCGCGGAATCCGCCCCCTTTCCGCGGGTCTTGCATCGGTCGCGCCTCGCGTGTTACAGTCAGATATGCCCACCAACCAGAACAACCTGCTCGCCGAAGCCGGCCACAAAACCATCGATACCGAGTTCTACGCCCCCCTGCCCGACGGCTACCAGCGCGGCCGCCACAAGTACGTGGTCGTGATGGGCACCGTGATGAGCGGCCTGGGCAAAGGCATCTTCTCCTCTTCCCTGGCCAAGCTGCTGAAAGACAAAAGCCTGCGCGTCTCGCCGATCAAGCTCGAGGGCTATCTCAACATCGACTCCGGCACGCTCAACCCCTATCGCCACGGCGAGG
>CAYFQS010000362.1:0-4055 GCA_964345245.1 uncultured Planctomycetaceae bacterium
TGACGATTTGTCGCGATTGATCCGGACCTGCGCTGACGCTTCGGTCCGGCTTGGGGGAAGAGGCGCGCGGCGATTGGGGTATACTGCCCGCTTTTCGAGTTGGTTAACAGGGAGTGACCGCGATGCGAATTGCGTTGACGACGACGAGTTACCAGGACACGCCGGGCGAGCATCATCGGCTGCTGGAAGACAGCGGCTTCGAGGTGGTCCGCGCCCGGGGCCCGCTCACCGAGGCCGAGGTGCTGAAGCTGATCGAGGACGCCGGGGGGATCGACGGGCTGCTCAACGGCGACGACGCGATCACGGCGAAGGTGATCGACGCCGGGCTCGCCGCCCCGACGCCGCTGAAGGTCATCGCGAAATACGGCATCGGCCTCGACTCGATCGACGTGGCCCACGCCACGGCGAAGCAGGTGCCCGTGCTCTTCACGCCCGGCGTGAATCACACCACGGTCGCCGAGCACGCGATCGGCCTGATGATCGCGGCGAGCAAGCACTTCTGGCCGCACCTTCGCGACGTGAAATCGGGCCACTGGAAGCGGCAGACGGGCAACGAACTGGCGGGCAAGACGCTGGCCGTGCTCGGCATGGGCCGCATCGGCAAGGAAGTGATCAAGCGGGCCGTCGCCTTCGGCATGACGCCGATCGCCTACGACGTGTACTGGGACGACGCTTTCGCCGCCGAGCACGGCGTGTCGCGGGCGGCGTCACCGGAGGATGCGATCAAGCAGGCGGAGGTCATCTCCCTGCACATGCCGGCCACGGACGAGACGCGCCGGTTCATCAACGCCGATCGTATCGCGATGTGCCGGGAGGGCGTGATCATTGTGAACACCGCGCGGGGCGGGCTGGTCGATGAAACGGCGGTGGCCGACGCGTGCAAGGCGGGGCGGATCAAGGCCTACGCCGCGGACGTGCTCGCCACGGAGCCGATGCAGACCCCGCACCCGTTCCAGGAGATCGACAACATTCTCATCACGCCCCACGTCGGCAGCCGCACATACGAAAGCGTCGAGCGCCAGGCGGTCCGGGCGACGAAGAACATCATCAACTATCTCACCGGCGACGACGACTACATCCAGGCGAACACGTCCTGATCTCAATCGACGGTGAATCGCAACCAGGTCACGTGGTCGACGATCTCGCAGCGGATGGTCGTCTTCCCGCCATTGCGGCTGACGATCGCGGCGGCGCCGGTTTCGCCGTCGGCGGGGCGGAGGGTCCGCACTTCGCCGTCGATGGCCTGGTCGATCTCCAGGGTCAGCGTCACCGGCTTCATCGGATCAGCGATGTTCGGCGTCAGGACGTAAGCCGCGACCGCGTAGCGGTCGGCGTCGACCTGGTAGGGCAGCAGGGCCACCGCATCACTTGCCTTGAGCGGCCCGTGACCGTTTACCGCCGGGATGAGCACCGGGTCGGGCTCGACCGCGAGCCGGAACGACAGCGGCTCGACGTTCGCGATCGGCGACGCCCCGGCCAACCCGTCGCGGAACCGCCGAATCGACCGCAGCGGCTTCGCATCCCGCCAGTTGAACTGACTCGGCTCGATGGGCGAGGGGATCAACGAGTGGTGCATCTCCCCCGCGTCCTTCCGCCGGGGTTCGTAGGCCGAGTGAATCAGCACGAACTCCGCGCCCTGGTTCAGCCAGAACGCCAGCGATCGCGGCACGGCCCGCTGCTTGATCGTCCAGCCGTCGATGGGCAGATTCTCGTGATCCGGGATCGCGCGTGGCACCAGGCCCAGCGACGTGATCGCCACGTCCTTTCGCGAGCGTTCGAGCAGCCGCACGAGGTTGTCGTGACGGGAGAAGTCGGCCATCCAGCCCTCGGGCCTCGCGAGGACCATGGACGGCGCCTTGCCGTGCGCCCATTGCATGGGCTCGGCGGGCGGCCAGGTGTCGAGGGCGCCTTCGACGCGATTGTCGCCGGCGAGGTAGGCGTCGGTCTTCGCCACGCCCTGGCTGTAGAACGAAATCGCCCGACCCGCCGCGTCGGGATGGATGTTCCGCGAATCGTATCGGTCGAACAGGTGGTGGGTCATGCCCCACCACATGGCGGGTTCTTCGTAGCCGTCGGCCCGGAGCCGATCGATGAGCTGCGACTCGAAGGTGAACACCCGCCCGCCGGGGTCGAGATCTTCGAGGGTCGTGCTCGGCGGCGGATCGGTGATCGACGGAGCGCCCCACCACATGCCCTGGCCGAGTTCGAGATCGTAGCTGCCCGGTTCGGTGAACCCGGCCTCGCGGGCCTCGTTGAGGATGAACCGCAGGGCGCGGTAGGTCATCTGGAGGAAGACCTCGTACTCCTCGCTGCCCACCGGGCCGGCCGGCAGCAGGCCCTTGTTCCACTTGCGGGTGAACCACTCCTGCAGTTCGCCCTTCTCGCCGTAGGGCGGAATGTGCACGAAGACCACGCACGGCCGGATGCCCGCGGTGTGACAGGCCCGCAGTTCGGCGCGGAGGCGGGTGAGCTCCGCTTCGCTGGGCGCTGACCAGCCCGGGTGCATGTAGATCGCGTGGTGGGGGGCGAGGCGCACGCGGCGGACCCCGGCCGCGGCCATCTGCTGCAGCACGCGGGTATGCTCCGCTTCGGTCCACTCGGGGATGTGCTTGTAGTACACCCCCACGCCCCGCAGGGCCTCGTGGGCCGAGGCGGTGCGAACTTGGGCCCGCCAGGGCGTGGCGTAAAGCGTCGCCTCGCCCGCCGGCGGCGGGGTCAGGGCGCGCGGCCGTTCATACCGCTGGAGCGTCACGTCGGCCGCGGTCAGCCAGGGGGTCAACGTCAACAGCAATGCGGTCGCAATGGGCAGGAGGCGTTGCATGGGAACACCTGTGAAAGGGGGGGAAACTGTCTGGCGATTATAGTAGCTGCTCGGGGTGTCGGGGACAACTTGAACTCGTGGTATCCGGGTATCCGGGGGCTTCGGGCGTGAGCCGGCGCTCACGGCCTCAGCCCTCGGCTTACCCCACCCCCACAAAGCCGGGGGCTGAGCAAGCCGCGACCGCGGCGCCGCGAAGCCCCGGATCTCCGCCCGCCTATTCCACCGTGACCATCATCACCACCCGTCGCCGGCTCTGCTCACTGCGCCACGAAAGCAGCGTCTGCGCCACTTCCGCCTCTTCCGCATCCTCGGCCATAATCACGTAGGGCACGCCGCGGCGGAGCACCGCCCGCATGCTCAGCGACTTCACGTGGATCACCTCGTCTCCGTCGGCGCGGCGGAAGTAGGGCGTGAGTTCCACGTCGACGCCGTCCGGCTCGACGCCGTGCACCATCGCGGTGAATCCGGAACCGACCACCCGCCGCTCGACGGTCTCGACCACGAGGGCCCCGCGATAGACCGGAAGCACGACGCGCTGCACGACCGGATAGGTGCGGATCGCGGCGACGCGGGCCGATCCGCCTTCGGTGAGCGTGAGGCGTTGTTCGGTGTGCTCGGACCGCTCGCTGCGGTCGGTCCGCCCGCGAAGCCGGCCCCGCAATTCGTCACGGGCGGCGAAAATGCTCAGCCCCGCCGCCCCGCTGCGCGAAGCGGGGACGATCACGCCCGGACGTCGGTATCGGGCGGCGATGTCGAAGCTCTCGCTCACCGCCTGCTCGAACACGAATCGCTCGATCGTCCACCGAACCGCATCGTCCGGCAGCGGCGTCTGCTCGACCGCCGCCGCCCAGTAGTCCTCGATCTCCCGGCGCGACATGGGATCGCTCGTGGCGCAACCGCCGAGCAGGATCCCGAACACCAGCAACAACCGCGGGAGTTTCATGGGCGATATCGTACCAGATCACCGCAGCCGGCCCACGTGATCATCAACGCACCCGCCGAAGGCGAGGCGGCGGGCCGCGGATATCCGGACCTACGCGGCCGCTGCGGTCCGGCTTGCCGATGCGTGGGGCGGGCAACCATGGAAAAACGGGCACGCCCCCTGCGTGCCCGCCTCATTCTCCATCCACGGAGAATCTCGTGTGCGAATCAATCAGCCGCGACGGCGACGGAGAGCGACGAGCCCGCCGAGCCCGAGCAGCGCCATCGTGGCCGGCTCGGGGATGACGTCGCC
>CAYFQS010000363.1:0-4048 GCA_964345245.1 uncultured Planctomycetaceae bacterium
TGGTGGTGCAGCGCAGTGAAGCCGCGAGGAAACACGCCCAGCGGCGGGCGGGCGGGCGCTATCCCTGGGGGGGGGGGGTCGAGTACGGCCCGCCCCGGCGCACCCGCACCGCCCTCCACCCCCCCCGGCAGGCCCGGGCGATCGACGTTTCCTATCAGGGCATCGGGCTGCTGCTCCAACGCAAGCTTGACATCGGCAAACGCATCGGCGTTCAACTGCCGATCAACGACAACGTCGTTTTCGTCGATGCCGAGATTGTCTTCTGCCGTCACCTGTTCGGCACCATCTATCGTGCCGGCGGGCGCTTCGACTTCTGAGCACACCGCGCCCGACGAGCAGAGGTCGTCTCGTGCGCCGCGGGGGCGCGGAGGCGAGCGCGTCCGCCCCGAAGCGCAGCAACCCCCGCCCCTTCTCTATTGTGCCGAGCCCGATGCCGACTTCGTGCCGGTGGTGGAAGCGGCTCGTTGATTGCTCGATCCGGCCTCCATCGCGGGCGTTGTCGGTTTCATGTGCTGCAGGTCGACGTCCACGTCCGTCACCCACGCCCTGCCCTTGCCTTCCAGCACCACGTCGATCCACACCAGGTAATCGAAGTGCTCGGTCGGCACGCGAAGCTCCGGCACCTCCACCTTGACCCAGCTCGGGGTTGTGCCCGCGACCGGTGTCGATCGCAGGTCCTTGACCCACTCGACGTGCGGTTCGGGATGCCACTCGAAGGTGTGATACCGCACCCGAAGGTAAACGCCCTCGCCTTCCACGTCCTCGGCCATCACCATCGCCCGCAGGTTCAACTTCGTGTCCGCGGGAATCTGCGACGGCGGCACGGCGGACCAGACGTTCTCGCCCGGCTCGTCGTTGGTCAGCCGCAGCGACCCCTTGGCGCTGTGGCCGACCTCGCGGTCCCACACACGGGCCGGCGGCGCCTGCTTGAACGCCGAGCAGTCGTCCGGCTCGTCGATGCGGCAGGTGCTGTCGAAACGATTCAGCCCGAGGTCGAGGCGGGGACACTGATGCGATTCACGGTCGGCGTCGGTGACCGGCACCGACCGGGCCCGCGAGCGCATCTCCTTCGACTCCGCGTCGGTCAGGTACTTCACCCGGTACTCGCCCTCGAAGGTCTCGTCGGGCGCCCAGGCCCCCTCCGCGCGGGCCATGCAGTGCAGGTCGTAGTACATGTCGCAGATGGCCCAGTCGGGCGGCGCGGTGCAGCGGTCGACGATGACCACCGGGCTGCCCGTCGACTCACCGAAGAAGCCGGCCGTGCTCCCCTCGGCGAATTCGAGCGCCGCGATCTTCCTGCCGTAGTGCATCTGATGCTGATGCGGGAACGCCCACACCTCTCCGTCCGCGTCGGTCATGAGCGTGCAGTTGTACTGCTTCTGCGGCGCGAACAGGAAGCACCGCCCGGCGAGCGAGGGATAGACGTTGTTGTACTCGAGGTGGTGGATCGGCTGCGGGGCGTCGGAGGCGTTCGTGATCGTGGTGGTCAGCCGCCACTCGTAGCGGATGCCGCGCTCGTCGGTGGTGAGTTCGGCCTCGGTGCGGTTGACAAAGTCGCCCCGCTTCGACTCGCCTTCGCCCACGAGCACGAGCCGGCGACCATGATCCTCGACGCGGTAGCTGAAGTCGGCCAGCCGCGCCGCGGTGCCTTCCGGCGCGATCGGCCGAAGGTGCGGGCAGACGAGCATGAGTTTGAGCCCACGCGTGTAGCACATGTGGGTCTCCTTCCTCACCTCGCGGATGAGCTTGCCCCGGTCCATCGGCGAGCGGAGCAGCCAGTCGATGTAGCCCTGGCTGGTGACGATGGCGACGGTCTGCCCGCGGTCGTTGACCGTATAACAGTTGCCGCCGACGTGAATGACTTCGAAATTCGGGTGGTCCATGGTCAGTCCATCTTCGCGTAATTCGGTCTCGTTTCAAGTCTATGCGCCCGCGGCATGCGGAAGGTTCAGCGGCCGGCTTTTCCCGATGCCGAGGAGGTTCTAAGATGACCACCATGAGCGACCGCAAGACCATTCTGGACCGGACGACCGACACCCTGGCCGCGACCGGCGCCTTCTTGTCGGTGGAAAACACCGAAGCCGGCATTCGGGCCGACGCCCGCGAAGTCGAATCCGAGGTTTACTACAAGGTCTGGGAGCAGGACGGCCGACTCTACGTCGGGCTGTTCACCCCGGACCGCTGGCTGAGCGAGTCGATCGAAGCGGACCTCATGTTCAAGGGCGACAAGCTCGAGGAACTGCTGGAAGACGAACTGATCGATCAGGGCTACGAAGGTCCGGTGCCGGCGTTCGAGCATTTCCGGGACGACGAGAAGATTTACGTCTTCCGTTCGCCGCTGCCCGAAGACGCGGCGGGCGACGCGGAAACACTGGCGAAGGTCCTGCTCGCGTACGAAGCGACGTTCCATCAGCTCGGCGACATGTCGGAAGACGAAGGGGCGGTCTGATTCGATGAAATTTGGGTGTTCACGGAGTTGGGCACTTTCATTCCCGTAGCCGAAAAGTTATAACGGGCGTCAACGTTCAGGGCCGCCTGCCGCCACGAAGTGATTCCAGAAGCGAGGCCGACGATGCGCGTGCTGATGCTCGGCTGGGAATTTCCGCCTTTCATCTCGGGAGGACTGGGCACCGCCTGCTACGGGCTGACCCGCGCGCTGAGCGATCAGGGCGTCGAGGTGCTGTTCGTCCTTCCCAAAGCGGTTGCCCCGAATTACTCGAGTCATGTTGAACTCATCACGCCCCGGCCCCCGGATGCCTCCGGTGACGAGGGCCGGCAACCCGCCGACCGCATTCCCGTGCCCGGCGGGCAGTCGACGATCAAAACGTATCGCATGGAGCAGTTCGAGCACGTGACTTTCTTCGGCGTGCCGTCGATCATCCGCAGTCCTTACCAGGCGGTCGGCGCGAATCAGCGGGGCGAGCAGACGTCACAGACCGGGCAGCACTGGACGAGCGAGCAGACGACGATGACCACGCCGGGGCAGCCGGCGCCGGCAGGCGCCGCGCGACCCGCGGGCGGCGGGCCGCCTGCCATGGCCCCGGCCGCCGGCGACTACGGCGAAGACCTCATGCAGACGATCCAGCGCTACGCGGACATGTGCGTGCACCTGACCCGCGGGCGGGAATTCGACGTGATCCACGCCCACGACTGGATGACTTACCCCGCCGGCCTCGCGGTGGCGGGCGTCTCGGGCAAGCCCCTGGTCGTCCACGTCCACTCCACCGAATTCGACCGGGCCGGGACGAACGTGAACTCGGTGATCTACGAGATCGAACGGCGCGGCATGCAGGGGGCGATGGCGGTGATGTGCGTCTCGCACCTGACGCGGAACATGGTCATCAGCCGCTACACGATCGATCCGGAGAAGGTGCGGGTGGTGTACAACGGGATCGAAGGCAACGACGCACTCTCCGAGCCGCGCACCACCATCCGCCGGGACGACAAGATTGTGCTGTTTCTCGGGCGGATCACGCTGCAGAAGGGGCCGGAGTATTTCGTGGCCGCGGCGAAGAAAGTCCTGCAGAAGTTCGACAAGGTGAAGTTCGTGATGGCCGGCTCGGGCGACATGACCCGCCGGGTGATCGAACTCGCCAGCGAGATGGGCATCGGACACAAGGTGCTGTTCACCGGGTTCCTCCGCGGCAATGACGTGGAGCGGGTGTTCAAAATGGCCGACGTCTACGTCATGCCGTCGGTGTCCGAGCCCTTCGGCCTCGCCCCGCTCGAAGCGATCCGCCACGACGTGCCGGTGATCATCTCCAAGTCCAGCGGCGTCAGCGAAGTGGTGGCCCACGCCCTGAAGGTCGACTTCTGGGACATCGACGAGATGGCGAACAAGATCATCGCCGTGCTCAAGCACCCGCCGCTCTCGCAGACGCTCCGGGAACACGCGGACTTCGAGGTGAAGAAACTGACCTGGGACGACGCGGCCCGCAAGTGTGCCGCGGCCTACGAAGACGTGGTCCAGGCCGTGCCCGGCGATTGACCTGCCCGCCGGCGGCGGTCCGGACCTTCGCTTCACGCCGCCCTGTGCATCACGCGAGAA
>CAYFQS010000364.1:0-4032 GCA_964345245.1 uncultured Planctomycetaceae bacterium
CCCGCCTCGGGATTGAAGATGCGCTCGACAATGGCCGCATCCCCGCCGCCGTGGCCCCCCTTCGCTTCCGGAATCTCCACGTCGTACGGCACGCCGAACATCGGGAACACGCGGATGGACTGTTCTTTCACGCGGGCCTGGGCGGCGGCGAGCTGCTCGTCGCTCTGGCCCTCGATGATGTGGCTGCCGTGGCGGTCGAACAGTTCGATGCGCCCCTTGTCGCCGGTGATCGCCACCCGCAGGCCCTCCCAGGGGCTGTAGGCGACGAGCGAGTAGTTCAGGATCGCGCCGTTGCGGTAACGGGCGGTCACCGCGTGGGTGTCCTCGATGGTGATCGGCTCGCCGAAGACGTTGCGGTCGCGGACGTAGCCGCTGTCCGCCTCGGCGTCGAGATACAGGCCCTTGAGCCCGTCCCGGCTGGTCAGGTCCAGGGCGAATGGATCGTCCTTCGCTTCCGCCACGCCGGTGTAGCGGTCGTAGGGATACCGCTCGCCGCGGCGCTCGGCGTTTTCCTTGCCGTAAAACATCAAATCGCCGATGGCGAAGACCGTCTTCGGATACGAATCGATCCACCAGTTCACGAGGTCGAAGTGGTGGGTCGCCTTGTGCACGAGCAGGCCGCCGGACTGGTCCTTCTCCCGGTGCCAGCGGCGGTAGTAGTCGGCGCCGTGCGAAGTGTCGAGGGTCCACTGGAAATCGACCAGCTTCGGTTCGCCCACCGCGCCGGTCTGCACCAGCTCCCGGAACTTCGTGGACATCGCCTGGTAGCGGTAGTTGAAGGTGACCCGCAGCGATCGGCCCGTGGCCTCGACCGCGTCGAGAATGGCCCGGGCTTTCTCCGCGTCGGTGGTCATCGGTTTTTCGCTGATCACGTCGCAGCCGAGCTCCATCGCCCGGATGATGTACGCGTGATGCATCGCGTCGACCGTCGTTACGATCACGATGTCCGGCTTCCGCTCGTCGATCATGCGGTCGAAGGCGTCGGCGGCGTAGGTCGGGGCGGGCTCGACGTTGAACTCGCGGGCGAGGCGGGCGTTGTGCCACGCCATGCGGGTGGCACTCACGTCGCACAGGCCGACGAGGGCGGCGTGGTCGGCGTACTTGCCGCAGATGGCGTTGGTGAACATCGTGCATCCCCCGCCGGTGCCGACGATGGCGTAGCGCTTGCGATCGCTCATACATGCCTCCGTGGAGGGGTCAGGACTTCAGCTCGCCGTTGCGGTAATCGGGGTAGTGATCCTGCAGGGCCTTCACGCCCCACGCCCCGGCGCGAAGGGCGGCGATGGCCCGCACCGCGGCCGCGGCGCCGGTGGTGGTGGTGACGATCGGCACGTTGAACCGCACCGCCGCCGCCCGCAGGTGGCCTTCGTCCGTCTTCATGCCCTTCTGCGTGGGCGTGTTGATGATCAGCGTCAGCTTGCCGTCCTGGATCAGGTGCAGGGCGTTCGGCTCGCCCTCGGAAATCTTGTTGAGCTGCGTGACCCCGATGCCCGCGTCGCGGAGCCAGTCCGCCGTGCCGCGGGTCGAGTAGACCTTGAACCCGAGTTCGGCGAGTTGCCGGGCGACGTCGAGCATGGTCGGCGTCTTGTCCGAGGAGCGGAGGGAGAAGAACACGTCCCCGCCGCGGGGCAGCGTGGTTCCGGCCGCCATCTGGCTCTTGGCGAAGGCGACGGGATAGGACACGTCGGCCCCCATGACCTCGCCGGTGCTGCGCATCTCCGGGCCGAGGATAATGTCCACGCCGGGGAACTTGCTGAAGGGGAAGACCGACTCCTTGACCGACGTGTGGCCGGGGCGGTAGTTCTCGGCGATGTCGAGCTCGGCGAGCTTGACGCCGGCCATGGCCTTGGCCGCCACGCGGGCCCAGCTCACGCCGGTCGCCTTCGAGACGAAGGGCACCGTCCGCGAAGCGCGGGGGTTGACTTCGAGGACGTAGATTTCGTGGCGCTCGCCCTCGGCGTGCGGGCGGGTGATCGCGTACTGCACGTTCATCAGCCCGCAGACGTTGAGGGCCTCGGCCATCCGCCGCGACTGATCGATCAGTCGCTTCACGGTTTCTTCGGGCAATGAATACGGCGGAATCGCGCAGGCCGAGTCCCCGCTGTGCACGCCCGCCTCCTCGATATGCTCCATCACGCCGCAGATATACGCCGAAGGCACGGAGGCTTCTTCCCCGGTCGCCGCGCCACCTGCTTCTTCGTCTCTCCGTCTCTTCGTCTCTTCGTCTGTTTTCGCGACCGCCCCTCCGTGCCTTGGCGCCTTCGCGCCTTCGTGGGTTCGGCCATGATCCGCCACCACGTCCACGTCGACCTCAATCGCTTCGGCGAGGAACTTGTCGATCAGGACGGGAGCGTCGGCGAGGTCGGAGACGTCGACGGCGGTGCGCATGTAGAACAGGAGCTGCTCCTCGCTGAAACAGGTCTCCATGCCGCGCCCGCCGAGCACGTAGCTCGGCCGCACGAGCACGGGATAGCCGATGCGTTGGGCCACGTCGCGGGCCTCTTCCAGGGAGAAGGCGATGCCGTTGTCCGGCTGCTTGATCTTCAGGTCGTTCAGCAGCTTCTGAAACCGCTCGCGGTCCTCGGCCAGGTCGATCGAATCGACCGGCGTGCCGATGATCGGCACGCCCGCCAGCTCCAGGCCGTGGGCGAGATTGAGCGGCGTCTGCCCGCCGAACTGCACGATCGCCCCGAGCAGATTTCCTTCATGCCCTCGCTCACGCCCGGGGCTCTGCCGGCCCTGGAGCGGCGCCCCGTTTAACCGCTCGCAGATGTTCAGCACGTCCTCGAGGGTCAGCGGCTCGAAAAACAGCAGATCACTCGTGTCGTAATCGGTCGAGACGGTCTCCGGATTCGAGTTGACCATGACCGACTCGTAGCCGAGCTCGTCCGCCGCGTACGCCGCCTGCACACAGCAGTAGTCGAACTCGATGCCCTGCCCGATCCGGTTCGGCCCGCCGCCGAGGATGAGAATCTTCTTGCGATCGGTAACGCGGACTTCGTCGTCAGCGGAAAGGGACGAAGGCACGGAGGCACGAAGGCACGAAGGAGAAGCAGCCCCGGCACCGGCATCAGGCCCTTCGTGCCTACGTGCCTTCGTGCCTACGTGCCTTCCTTCTGCCCCTTCTTCGTCGCTTACCGTCGTGACTCCCCCCTCGTACGTCGAGTAGTAATACGGCGTCTCCGCTTCGAACTCTGCCGCACACGTGTCCACCAGCTTATAGACCGGCTTGACGCCGAGCTTCTGGCGATAGGCCCGAACCTGCAGGATCGTCTCGCTGGTGATCCGGCCGAGGTAGACGTGGGCGAGCTGCGGGTCGCTGTAGCCGAGCTGCTTCGCCCGGCTCATCAGCGCCGCATCGACATCCTCCAGCTTCTCGCGGGAAAGCAGCTCGTCTTCGAACGCCACGAGCTGCTGAATCTGGTCGAGAAACCACGGATCGATCTTCGTCCGCTCGTGAATCTGCTCCAGCGTCCAGCCCATCTTGAAGGCGTAGCGGATGTAGTACAGCCGCCCCTGCGACGGGACGGACAACTTGCGGATCAGCTTCTCGCCATCGATGGGCCATTCGATATCGGAAGGCGCGGAGGGTTCCGGTTCGCAAGTCGCCCCGCCTTGTCCTCCGTCTCTCCGTCTCTCCGTCTCTTCGTCTCTTTCCGCCCGCTCCCCTTCGTGCCTTCTGGCGGCCAACCACTTGTCATTCGCGTCCAGGCCGAGCCCGAAGCGCTTCACCTCCATCGAGCGGATGCCCTTCTGCAGGGACTCCTTGAACGTGCGGCCGATGCTCATCGCCTCGCCCACGCTCTTCATCTGCGTGGTCAGCGTTTCGTCGGCCTCGGGGAATTTCTCGAAGGTCCAGCGCGGAATCTTCGTGACCACGTAGTCGATGGTCGGCTCGAAACAGGCGACCGTCTTGCCCGTGATGTCGTTGGGCAGCTCGTCGAGCGTGTAGCCGACGGCCAGCTTGGCGGCGATCTTCGCGATGGGAAAGCCGGTCGCCTTCGACGCCAGGGCCGAGCTGCGCGACACCCG
>CAYFQS010000365.1:0-4017 GCA_964345245.1 uncultured Planctomycetaceae bacterium
CCGTGCCCACCACGGTCGCAATGGCCTTGGACTTGTCGGCAAACTTCACCGTGATGGTGTCGGCCCCCTGGATCACATGGTTATTGGTGATGATGTGCCGGCCGTCGTGCCAGACCCAGCCGCTGCCGTTTCCATAGGGGCGCGGGGCGTCGTACTCGCCGTAGTCCTCTTCGCGCTCGGGGGGCTGGCGCTGCTCATCGCGGTCGTCGAACCACTGGCGCGGGTCCTGGAAGAACCGGCGGAGCATGTCGCGGGGATTGCGGCTCTCGCCGGCCTCCATGCGCTTGCTCACCTCGATGTGCACCACGCTGGGCTTGACCTTCTGGGCCACGAGGCGGAAGGCCTCGCCGAGATCGGCGAGCTGGTCGCTCACACCTTCGAGGTTGACGCGGGCGGCTTCGACGCGGCCCTCCTGTTCGGCGAAGGCCAGGTTTCGAACCATTTTCGGCCCGGCCAGAACGACCAGCACCAGCGTACCGAGCAGGACAATCGACGGACCGTAGTAACGAATGCGATTCATAGGAGATTGCTCCGTTTCCACTTCAATCGTGCGTGTTGGCAGTGCTCTCAAAGTCGGCCGGTCATGCTAGGCGGACATTGAAGCCCGCCGCAACGTCCCAGGGCCTCCTGTCTCAGGAATGGGACATCGACTGAGCTCTGACGCCGGTGTTACGGTCGCGGCGGCCGGTCGGTTCACCCGGCCCCGAGCCGCTCGTGCTCCTCGTCGGCCATGTGGAACGGGTGGCCGGCGGCGTAATCGCCGCCGGTCACCCGATTCACCCATTGCCTCGCCGCCTCGCCGATCGCCTCGCCCACCGCGGCCAGCGGCGGGGCGAACGAGGGATGCCACGCCGTCATGCCCAGCAGGTCGTGCAGGACGATCACGTGGCCGTGCGAGGCCGGCCCCGCGCCGCAGCCGATCACCGGCACGTCCACCGCGCCGACCACCCACTCCGTCGCCTCCGCGGTGGCCTGCTCGATCAGCAGCATCACCGCCCCGGCGTCGTCGAGCCGCTCGGCGAGGTCGACCATCGCTCGCACCTGCTCGGCGGTCTTGCCGGCGATGCGCGGCGTGCCGGTTTTCACCGTCTGCTGGGGCCGCCAGCCGATGTGCGCCACCACCGGCACCCCGGTGCGGGCAAGCTTCTCCACCAGGGCGACCTGCGTCTCGTCCACCTCCAGCTTCACCGCGTCGGCCATGCCTTCGGTCAGGAAACGCCCGGCATTGTGCATGGCCTCGGCGTCGGATGGCTGGTAGCTCATGAAAGGCATATCGCCCATGACGAAGCTGCCGGGCGCACCGCGCTTCACCGCGGCGGTGACCTGGAGCATGAACTCGAGCGGGGCGTGAATCGTGCTCGGCAGGCCCAGGATCATCTGGGCCGCGGAATCGCCGACGAGCAGCACCCGTACGCCGGCCGCATCGAGCAGGCCGGCGGTTGTCGCGTCGTAGCAGGTGAGCACGGGGATCGGCTCACCGCGGCGGGCCATGGCCCGCAGTTCGCGCAAGGTCATCGGGGTGCGGTTATGGTGTTCCGACATGAACGCATCTTAGCGGAATCTTCGGGGGCTTGTCCCGACCTCGGCGGTCGGGACCATGGCGGCTGAAGCCGCCACGCCGGGGGGCAAGTCATTGCGTGGGTCACCACGTAGGCGGAGGGCCATGGCGGCTGAAGCCGCCACGCCGGGGGGCAAGGCACTGCGCGGGTCACCACGTATGCGGAGGATCATGGCGGCTGAAGCCGCCACGCCGGAGGGGCGGGGCCGCCGGATCAGAGGATTACTTCATCTCCGGGTTCGATCTTCTCCGGGAGGTTGGGCAGTTCCTTGAGGTCCATCGGTTCGACCGCGGTCAGCGGGCTGATCTCGATGGCGGCCTTCGCGTGGCCTTCGTCGTCGAAGGGCACGTCCACGCCGACTTCGGCCAGCCAGCGGCCGGCCCGATCCGACTGCATCTGCCTGCTGCCGGCCGGCGAGTTCTCGCCCTCGGCGTTCTTGATCTGGGCGACCTCCTCCTCGCGGCTGGTCTCCAAAATGATGCTCGTTTCGCACAGCGGCAGCGCGTCGAAGACGAACATTTCGAGCTTCACGCCGTTCGGTTTCTCCGGCTCCACCTGCTTGCCGGTCTCCGGGTCGACGCGGGGCACCTTCTTCTCCGCGCGGTGCATGGGCAGGCGGATGCGGCCGTCCTTGTTGAGTTCGGCCACGAAGTCGACCGACAGCACGTGGATCGCGGGCGAGCCGGCACGGAAGCGCAGTTCGCCGTCCTCGGCGCGCTGCTCGGCGAGGTGCTCGGGCAGGTCGGAATATTCGATGATGTGCAGCCGATCATCGATCATGGCGAAGTTGCCGAGCTTCTCCATGCCGTAGAGCTTGGGAATCATCTTGCTGGACATCTGCGAGCCGTCGAGATGGTGCAGGCCGATGAACAGCGGGTCGATGCACTTGACCAGCGGGTTGTCGACCTGCCAGTAGCTGATGTACTCGATGCCGGCCTCCTGCATTTTCTTGATCGAGCCGCTGGCATAGAGCGCCTTGAGCGAGCCACCGTGCCCGTCCGGATTGAGGGCGATCGAGTCCTTGCCCTTGAGCATGACCTTGCCGTCGAAGGCGATGGACGGCATCGTCCCCTGGGGGAAGAAGGTGACCTGGTCGGCGGCGAGGCCGAAGTGATCGTGCTCGGCGAAGAACTCGCGGGTCGGCTGGTCGTTGTTGGGCGAGGTCATGATGAACCACGGAATGGCGTGGCCGAACTTCTCGCCCGTCTTGATCAGGTGCTCGGCGAAGAGCTGGAACAGCGGCTTGCCCTGAACCGGCGAGGCGGGAAAAGTGCCCTTGGGCGCGTCCCAGCCGAGGCGGGTGCCCTGCCCGCCGGCCACGGTGAATCCGGCGACCTTGCCCTGCTGCACCAGCCGCTCGCCCGCGGCGCGGGCCTTGGCGTACTTCTCCAGCAGATCGTCGGTCGGCCTGGGCGGATAGGTCGGGGCCGGCTCCAGGTTCTCCGGCATCTCGAACTCCGGCCTCTGCAGCACGTGCGACTGGATCAACTCGCTGATCCGCGGCCAATCCTGGCCCTCGATCTGGTCGAGCAGTCGTCGCTTGCCGGACTCCTCGAGCTGGTCGTAGAAGCTCAGCAGGTGCGACTGGCCGTGCTGATCCAGCGTCTGCCTGGCCCGTTGATAGCGGGTGTCGAGGTCGGTGGTCATGGCGATCTCCGCGTGGCTGGTCGGTCTGGTTTCGTCCGTCAACGTCGCGAACGTTCGGGGGTTGATAGCGGCCGCGGGTGGGCTGTGTCAACTGTGCTGGGCCCGCAGGTGCTCCGACGCGGGGCGATCGTGAAAGCCGAGCCCGAGCCCGCCCATGGCGAAAACGGCAAGGACGAAGCCGAACCCGAGCGTAACGCGGAGGCCGAACAGGTGCGAATCGCCCGCCGCGGCCCCGGCGTCGCTCAGATGTCCGCCCACGATCGACCCGACCACCCGGGCGAGGCCGAAGCACAACAGCGCGTACAGCCCCTGCATCGAGTTGCGGTGGCTGTCGGCCGCCTTGTGATTCAGATACATCACCGGCACGAGGTACTGAGCGATCACGAAAGGCCCGTGCAGCACCTGCGTGCCGATGGCGACCGGCGCGGTCGGCACGAACGTAAGCAGCCCGAGGCGAAGCACCACCGCGCCGGCCCCGGCGATCATCACGCCCCGCACGCCCATGCGATTGAGCAGCCACCCCGCTCCGAGCATGAAGAACACCTCCACGAGCACGCCGAGGTTGACGATCAGCCCGACCCAGGCGTCGGCGATTTCGAGTTCACGCAGGTACAGCGGATAGAAGGTGTAGAACACGCCCACCGCGGTGGACATGAGGAACACGGAGATGACGAAGGCGGCGACCTCGGGGCGGCGAAGCGTCTTGATCGCGTCGAGCGTGGGCAGCGCGGCGACCTTGTCGGGCGGCCGGCGAGGCACGGCGATGCTGACGACCTTCAACGAGATCGACATGTCCCGGGCCATGGATCTG
>CAYFQS010000366.1:0-4000 GCA_964345245.1 uncultured Planctomycetaceae bacterium
GTCAACTCGACCGACGAGGTGGGCGAGCTGGGAACCTGGTTCAACACCTTCGTGCAGAAGGTGCACGATATCATCGCGGAGGTGGCGGGCGCGACCCGCGAAGTGGCGGGGGCGGCCACGGAGATCGCCGCGTCTTCCGAAGAGATGGCCTCGGGCATGAAGCAGCAGACCGAGCAGAGCACGCAGGTGGCCTCGGCGGTCGAGGAGATGTCCTCCACCGTGGTGGAAGTCGCCCGCAAGAGCTCGGATGCCGCGGGCAGCGCGGATGATGCGGGCAAGCAGGCCACCGAAGGCGGGGAAGTGGTCACCCAGACCGTGGAAGGCATGCGAGCGATCGCGGACGTGGTCAATGAATCGGCTTCGGCGATCAACGAGCTCGGCAAGCGAGGCGAGCAGATCGGGCAGATCATCGGGGTGATCAACGACATCGCGGACCAGACGAACCTGCTGGCGCTGAATGCCGCGATTGAGGCGGCGAGAGCGGGCGAGCACGGCCGGGGCTTCGCGGTGGTCGCCGATGAGGTCCGCAAGCTCGCCGAGCGTACGACGCAGGCGACGGAAGAGGTGGCCGAGTCGATCCAGGCGATCCAGACCGAGACGGGTGGAGCGGTCGAACGGATGGGCAAGGGCACGGAGCGCGTGAATGAAGGGGTGCAGCTTGCGGAGAAGGCAGGTGCTTCGTTGCAGTCGATTGTGGACGGCTCTCAGAGCGTGGCGTCGATGATCCAGTCGATCGCCTCGGCGAGCGAGCAGCAGTCTTCCGCGGCGGAGCAGATCAGCCGGAATGTGGAGAACATCAACGCGGTGACCAGCCAGAGCAATGAAGGGGCTCAGCAGGCGGCGGCGGCGGCGACGCAGTTGTCGAGCAAGGCCGAGCAACTTCAGCAGCTCGTGGGTCAGTTCAAGCTGGCCGAGTCGGCCGACGCCGCCACCGCAGCCGCCTGAGCGGCCGCACGGTTGTTCCGCAAACGCCCCGCCGGGCCGCTCACGCCCGGCGGGGCGAGGCGGACACCGAACGATCCGTCCGACCCATGCAGGGATTTCCCTGCCGGTCTCGCGGAGCATCGCGGGATTGCCCCCGAGCGGGCCGGGCAAAAACACCTGATGCCGAACCATGCGGCAGCCGAAGTTGAATGCAGTCCGCGGGGTACGCCGGCGTCAGTACGAATCCGTTAATTTCCAGCAGGAGTCAGAACATGTCCCAGACAGCCGTGATGGAACCGGAAGCGGCCAACAAGACCGCGAGCGTCGAGAACGCGATCGATCACGCCGCCCAGGCCGGCCAGCTTCAACTCGTGACCTTCGAGGTCGCGGGCGAGGAATTCGCCGTAGACATTCTCGCGGTGCGTGAGATCAACCGCATGCTGCAGATCACGCGGGTGCCCCAGAGCCCCGAGGACGTGGAGGGTGTGATTAACCTCCGCGGTCGGATCATTCCGGTGGTCGATCTGCGCAAGCGTTTCTCGCTGGACGCCGGGGAGCGTGACAACGACGCCCGGATCGTGGTCGTGGAAGTGAGCGACCGCGTGGTGGGCTTCATTGTGGACCGGGTGCACGAAGTGCTTCGGATCAACAGCTCGATCGTGGAGCCGGCGCCGGCGATGACCGCCGGGGCCGAGGCCGACTACATCCAGGGCGTGGGTAAGCTGGACGATCGTCTGCTGATCCTGATCGACCTGGAGCGGCTGTTCACGAGCGGGGAGCTGAAGCAGATGGACCAGGTGGTCGATGAAGCGGCCGGGCAGTAATCGGGTCGTGCGGGGGCGGCGCGGGCAGTTCGGCCGCGCCGCCCCGGCCGCCTTCCCCCGGTATTTCCCACGGAGTCAAGTTTGATGGCCGACGCGAGCATGAGCCCCGCCCAGTTCCAGAAGCTGAGGCAGATCGTCTACGAGCGAAGCGGCATCCACTTCGCCGACGCGAAGCAGTACGTCCTCGAAAGCCGGCTGAAGCGTCGGCTCGTGGAACTGGAACTCGAGAGCTTCGATCAATACGCGATGCTGCTGACCATCGGGCCCTATCGGGACGATGAGTTCCAGGAAATGTTCAACCGGATCACGATCAACGAGACGAGCTTCTTCCGGAACCCGCCGCAGTTGGACGTGTTCGAGAAGGTGGTGTTGCCGAAGCTGCTGCAGGCCCGGAACGACCAGCGGCGGCTGCGAATCTGGTCCGCCGCCTGCTCCACCGGCGAGGAGCCGTACACCATCGCGATCCAGCTTTACCGGACGCTCGGCATCCGTCTCGCCGACTGGAGCGTCGAGATTCTCGGCACCGATATCTCGGGCAAGGCGCTGGGCAGCGCCCAGCAGGGCTTTTTCACCAAATACGCCATGCGAAGCATCGATCCCCTCGTGCTCAAACGCTACTTCACCGAGGTGACCGGCGGGTACCGGATCGATCCGAACATCGCGAAGATGGTCGCCTTCGAGCAGCTCAATCTGAAGGACCGGCTCGCCGCCCGTCGGCATGGTCTGTGGGACGTGATCTTCTGCCGCAACGTGATGATCTACTTCGACCAGCAGATGCGGGCCGATTGCCTGCAGATGTTCAACTCGGCCCTGGCGGACGACGGGACGCTGTTCGTCGGGCACAGCGAGAGCATTCGCGACGGGCAACTGTTCGCCGCACGACCGGAGCCGCAGGCCTTCGCCTACACGAAGGCGGGAATGGGAGTCAAGACCAATGCCGCTTGATCAGTTTGATCCGGACATCATCAACGATTTCGTCACCGAGTCCTCGGAGCTTCTCGAGTCGCTCGACCAGCAGTTGGTGTCGCTGGAGCAGAACCCGGAGGACCCGGACCTGCTCAACTGTATCTTCCGCGCCCTGCACACGATCAAGGGCTCGAGCAGCTTCCTCGCCCTGGGGCCGCTGACCGAATTCGCCCATGCGGCGGAAGACGCGCTGAACGCGCTGCGAAAGGCGGAGGCGGCCGTCACCCCGGACACCATGGACCTGCTGCTGCGGTCGGTGGACGTGTTGCGTGGACAGATGGACGAAGTGCGCGGCGGGGAGATGCCGAGCAAAGCCCCGGCCGACCTCGCCACCGCGCTGGGCCGCATCGGCGGCGGCGGGGAGCAGCGGGCGGTGAAGCGCGACGCTGAATCGGACGCTGAATCCACCGTCGAAGCGACCGTGGATGGGGAGCCCGAAACCCCCGCTCACCTCGAGCTGCCCGATTCCAAGCGAGAGCTGCTGCCGTTCATGGTCGAGGACTTCGACCAGGCGGCGACGCGGATCAAGAGTCTGATCGAGCAGCTCAGCGGCGGCGAAAACCATGCCGCGGCTGAACTCTACGACCTGCTGGAAGAGACGGCCCGGTCGGCGGACTTCTTCGAAGTCGCGGCCATCGTCGAGGAACTGCGGACCCTGGAAGCCGCGGCCAACGCGTGGGTCAACCTCGACGCGGGGGCTCACGAAGATCTCCTCCCGCGGATGATCCGGATGACCGAGGTGCTCATCGAACGGGGCAAGGCCCTGGCGGATCAGCAATTGCCGGCGATCGACACCGGGCAGTTGCAGCGGGAGCTTACGGCCCTGGCGGCGGGCGAAACGATTGAGACCACCGAGGAGCACGCCGCGGAAGCCGAGATCCCGGCCGCCGCGACCGACAACGGCAACGAGTCGAAATCCGCGGCCGACGATGGCGGGGAGTCGAAATCCGCGACCGACAACGACGTCTCCTCCCGCCCCGTGGCCGAGCACACCATCCGCGTCGACGTCGAGCGGCTGGAAACGCTGCTGAACCTCGTCGGCGAGTTGGTGCTTCAGAAGAATCGCGTGCTCGGCGTGGGCAAGCGGGCCGGGATGGCCGGGCTCGATCACGAGTTCGTCGAGCAGCTCGGGCAGATCGGCGGCGACCTCGACCGCGTCACCGGGGACCTGCAGATGAGCGTGATGAAAACGCGCATGCAGCCGCTGAGCAAACTCTTCAACCGCTATCCCCGCGTCGTCCGCGACCTCGCCCGCACCACGGGCAAGAAGATCGATCTCGAGATCG
>CAYFQS010000367.1:0-4000 GCA_964345245.1 uncultured Planctomycetaceae bacterium
GCACCGTGCCCCGCCGCCACGTCGACGGCGGCGACATGGCCAGACCGGACAAGCTCCTGTTCGAAATCGAACCCACCACCCGGTTGAAGCTCATCTTCGATGTGCCGCAAACGGACCTGCCCGCGGTCCAACAAGGCTTGCCGGTGCGGTATCGGGTCGACGGTAAGTGGCTTCATCAGCCCCTGGGCTTGCTGTATCCCACGATGAACACCGCACGGATGAAGCGCGCGGAGGTAACGCTTCCCGACGCGCCGGATTCATGGACCAGCGGGAGTTATGTGCCGGTCTCGGTGGTGGTTCAAAGCTACGCCAAGGCCACGCTCGTGCCCCGCTCGGCCCTCATCGCGGACCCGCGCGGCAAGACGCACGTCTTCGTGGTCGACGGGGACCGACTCCGGGCCCGTGAGGTGAGCGTGCTCGGCCACGAGGGCGATCGGGCGGCGGTGCGGGGACTCGAACCCGGGCGTGAAGTCGCCTTGCACACCTACCTCGGGTGGGCCCAGATGACGTCCAACGAGAAGGTCAGGGCGATCCGATGAATGTGAGCGAGCTGGCCATCAAGCACCCCTACCCGGTCGCGGCGGTCACGCTGCTGATCGCGGCCATGGGCGTGATCGGCTACCTCCAGACGCCGGTGGACCTGTTCCCCGACACCGCGCCGCCGCAGGTGGTGGTGATCACGACGCAGCCGGGTGCCCGGGCCGACGACGTCGCCGACAACATCACCGAGGTGATCGAAAAAGAGATCAACACCATCAGCGGGTTGGAGAAGGTTCGCAGCACGAGCCGCGACGGCGTGTCGTCGATCGTTGCGGAATTCGAATACGCCAAGGAGCTCGGCGAAGCGGTATTGGACGTGCAGAGTGTGATCGCGCGCGTCCGCGGCGACCTGCCCACCGACGTGAGCGACCCGCGTATTTTCCGACTGACCGAAGCCACGTCTCGGCCGCTGCTGACCCTGGCGTTGTCCCCGATGCCGCAGAGCCATCGCTCCCTGCGTGAGATCCGCCTGCTGGCGGAAAATCAGCTCACCGATCGCATCCTGGGCATCCAACACATCGCAGACGTGGATGTGTTCGGCGGCCACAAGCCCGAGATCCGGGTTCGCGCGGACCGTGACAAGCTCGCGGCTCACGACTTGTCGATCGACGACATCGTCGCGGCGATGGATCGGAAAAACGTCGCGATCCCCGGCGGGACGATCTATACGCAAGACGGCGAATACCTGGTCAGCACGAACGACCAGTTCAATCGCCCCGAAGACATCGCGGCACTTCCGATCCACAGAATAGAGCAAGGCCTGCTGCGCGTGGGGGATGTCGCGAGCGTCGAGCTGGCGGACGCCGATCCCCGCAGCCTCTACCACGGCAATGGCCGCCGCGCCATCGCCATGGGTGTGGTCGGTGCCGAAAACGCGCCCACCGTGGCGGCGATCAACAACGTGAAAGCGGCCCTGCCCGAACTGGAAGCCGATTACCCCGACATCCGCTTCGCCATCACGCAGGATCAGCAGCCGCTGATCGATGCCAACCTCCGCGGCATGCGGAACTCGATCCTGCAAGCCATTGCGCTGACCGTGGCGGTGATCTTCGTCTTCCTCGCCGACTTCCGGGCGGCCCTGATCGTGAGCATCAGTATTCCGTTGGCCTTCCTGTTCTCGTTGGCCGCGCTGTGGACCACGCCGTACTCGCTCAACATGGTCACGCTCTCGGGCCTGATCGTCGCGACGGGGATGGTGGTCGATTCGTCCGTCGTCGTGCTGGAAAACATCTACCGCAACTACCGCGAATCGGACGACGCGGACCCGACAGCCTCCGCGAAAGCCGGCTCCCGCGAGGTGCTGCTGGCGGTGACCGCCGGGATGCTCACCACGCTGCTGGTGCTTTTGCCGGTGGTCTTTGTCGGCGGCTACCCGCAGCGGACGATGGGCCGCGTGAGCCTGGTCATCTGCCTGACGCTGCTCGCCTCGCTGGCCGCGGCGGTGACGGTCGTGCCGCTGATCGCCAGCCGCGTGCTCCAACCCCGAGCGGGCCGGGCGACCGCGATCGAGCGCTTCGTGGGCCGGTTCGACCACGCCGTCGAGGGTCTATGGCGGGTGTACCGCGGCCTGCTGCGGTGGGCGCTGCGGTGGCGGCTGGCAACGCTGCTGCTGGCGGGGGCCTTTGTGGTGGTCAGCGTTCGCGTGGTTGTGCCGCTGATCGGTCAGGAGCAGATGCCGCCGATGGATACCGGCGTGTCCATCGTCAGCTTCACCGCGCCCGCGACGACGCGGCCGCAAGCCCTCGAGACGATTCTCGATCGCGTCGAAGCCATCATCCAACAGCAGGCCGGCATTGAAAGGGTCGCCGCGGTGGTCGGTTCAGAGCCGGGCGCACTCGCCTTCGGCGCGGGAGGCAGCACCGCCCAGACCGTCACCATCACCGTGGAAATGGTCAACCGTTTCGAGCGAAAGGAATCGATCTGGCAGATTCAGGAGCGCTGGCGGCGGCAGATCTCCGATGTGCCCGGCATTCAGGACCTGCGCATCAACGAGTTCGGAGCCACCCCCGTCGCCACGACGAAAGCACCGGTTGATCTCGTCATCTCCGGACCGGACGCGCGCGTGCTCGATCAACTCGCCGACACCGTCCTGCACGAGCTCAAGGGCACGCCCGGCCTCGTGGACGTGAGGCGAAGTTGGTACTTCGACGAGGTCAGCCACCGCATCACGGTCGACTCGGCCCTCGCCCGCGTCCACGGCACCTCAAGCCGACAGATCGGCCGAGAGGTCCGCGGGGCCGTCGACGGCGTGCTGAGCGAAAAGCTTCGGCTGCAGGAGTACCTCGACATCCCCGTGCGGGTCCAATACAGACAACGCGACATCGACAGCCCGGACAAGCTCGGCGGCGTTTATATCGACTCCAACCAGGGCCTCATCCCGCTTCGTGCCGTGGCCGAGACGAGCGAACAGCGGGAACGGCCCATGATCACCCGCGAAAACCAGCGACAGACGATCGACATCACCGGCGTGAACACCGGGCGAACCATCGGCCAGGTCAGCGGCACCATTCAGCAGAAGCTCGACCACATCTCCCTGCCCAAGGGGTACGCAATCAACGACCGGGGCACCGTCGCGGACATGCGCGAAACCAGCCGGCGCATGGGCGGCGCCCTCCTGACCGGGCTGGTGCTGCTGTTTTTTCTGCTGTTCGCCACGTTCCGGTCCTTCCTGCACCCGGTGACGATCCTTGTGCCGATCCCGCTGGGCATCGCGGGCGGGTTGTGGGGGTTGCTGCTCTTCGACATGCCCCGCGCCATGCCCGCGACCATGGGCATGATCTTCCTCGCGGGTGTGCTGATCAACAACAGCGTGCTGCTGGTCGACTTCATCCTCCAGCGCCGCGATCGCGGCTACGAGAAAGACCAAGCCATCTTCGAGGCCGTCCGCCTCCGCCTTCGGCCCATCTTGATGACCACCGCCTCAACGGTTCTGGGCCTGTCGCCTCTGGCTTTCGCGCTGGCCGTCGGCCTCGAGCGGATGAGCCCGCTGGCGGTGATGGCTGGCTTCGGCCTGATCGTCGGCACCGCCTTCACGCTCGTGGTGACGCCGGTGACTTATTCCACGCTCGATAGTCTGACCCACGCCCTGCGTCGCGCCGGGCAGTGGTGGTGGCAAGGGATCCGATCATGAATACGCTTTCACGAGGTTGGGCCGACGACGCACGCCGAGCGGGGGCACGGGGGCCGGTGCGTTGCGATCGTGGGTGGACGCGACGGCACGGCCGCGGAAGCCGCCCGCCGCCACGGCGGCTCGACGGTCTGCCTCATTCCCGTGGGGTGCCGCGCCGCCTGAGCGACGAAGCCAATGTTTTTCGAACAGCCGGGCGTAGCCGGTCCGCCCGCGTGCGATGGGTTGAGAATCGGCCAAAGAAGGAGCGCGGACGCCGCTGCGTCTTGATGGGTCACACGTTTTGATCCTGTATTTCCCCTCATTCAGATCCTCATTCAGATAAGGAAAACA
>CAYFQS010000368.1:0-3973 GCA_964345245.1 uncultured Planctomycetaceae bacterium
ATCATCGGCGCCGTCGACCTGCGGGTTCGGATCGCCGGCGCCGATCATCACCCGCCTGACCTCCGCCTCGATCAGGGCATCGGTGCAGGGCGGGGTCTGGCCGTGATGGCAGCACGGTTCGAGGGTGACGTAGACGTCGGCCCCGCGGGCGGCGTCGCCGGCCTTCCGCAGGGCTTCGACCTCGGCGTGCGGCCCGCCGAACTTCCCGTGCCACCCCACCCCGACCACGCGGTCGCCCCGGACCACCACGCAGCCGACCATCGGATTCGGCTCGACGCGCCCCGCGCCCCGCCGGGCGAGGCGGATCGCCCGCCGCATGTGTCGCGGTTCTGCCATGCCGGCGATTGTAACTCCCCCGCCGCCCCTCGGCGCTCGCGGCGGGGGAGGGTCGGTGAAGGCCGCGGGCTCCCGGGCCGTGCCCCGCACCGCCGGAGGCGGTGGGCTTTCGGTCCGCACCGTGCGGTTTCTGCGAGCTTTCCCGCCTTCCAGGCGTGAGCGAGCGCACGACGCCCCGCGCTGTTGCGTTTCCGGGCTTCGTGATTCATGCCTTCGTCGCCGGGGCGCGCCGGCCGGGACCGCGGCGATCACCGCGCCCGCCGGGGCGGGTTCGGGAAATCGGCGGGCGAATTCTTCGGCTGCGACATTGACGGACCCGCTCTCCGCGGCGATAGTGATAGCAGGGATTCGCCTCTTTCCGCGAGGATCGCGCCATGATTGGATGGATCATACTCGGCATCGTCGTGCTCGTGCTGATCATTTTCATGCTCTGGCTGATCGGGGCCTACAACGGCCTCGTGCGCAAGCGCATCCAGTGCCAGAACGCCTGGTCGCAGATCGATGTGCAGCTCAAACGCCGCCACGACCTGATCCCCAATCTCGTCAACACGGTCAAGGGCTATGCGTCGCATGAGAAGGAGACGCTGGAGTCGGTGATCTCGGCGAGGCAGCAGGCGATCGACGCCGAGGGCGTGGGCGAACAGGCCCAGGCCGAGAACATGCTCACCGGCACCCTGCGGCAGCTCTTCGCCCTGTCCGAGAGCTACCCGGACCTGAAGGCGAACCAGAACTTCATGCAGCTCCAGGAAGAGCTGGTCAGCACGGAGAACAAGATCAGCTTCGCCCGCCAGCACTACAACGACACGGTGAGCCGATACAACTCGGCCACCGAGATGTTCCCGTCGAGCGTGATCGCGGGGATGTTCAACTTCGAGCCGCGTGAGTTCTTCGAGATGGAAGACCCCGCCCAGCGCGAGACCCCCGAGGTGAGCTTCTGAGCGTGCGTGTTCCAGAGTACGCGGACACGGAAGCCCGACGCGATCGGGCTTCCCGGTCCGTGACCCGCCCGGCTGCGAGGTCTACCCCATCGACATGAGCAGTGCGATCCACACAGAACGCGACCCGGTCAAGGCGCTGCCGAGCGACCTGACCTTTCACGACCTGATCCGCCGCAACAAGCGCAACAGCGTCCTGCTGGTGATCGCCATGGCGGTGCTGGTGATTGTGGTGGTGGACCTGATCGTGCTGTCGGTCGGCGCCTACATGGGGGCCGAGGAACCGCTGATCAGTTGGCAGGGGCTGGTGATCGCGACGCTGGCGGCGGTCGCGGTGGTGATCGGTTCGAGCACGTGGAGCTACTTCGCGGGGGGCAAGACGCTGCTGCGGATTTCCGGGGCAAAACCGATTGAGAAATCCGACGATCCCCAGCTCTACAACGTGGTGGAAGAGCTGTCCATCGCGGCCGGCCAGCCCATGCCGCGGGTGCACCTGATCGACAGCCAGGCGATGAACGCCTTCGCCACCGGCCGGGACCCCGAGCACGCGGCGGTCGCGATCACCACCGGTCTGCGGCAGCGGCTGAACCGCGATGAACTGGCCGGGGTGATGGCCCACGAGATCGCCCACGTCCGCCATTACGACATCCGCCTGACCATGCTCGTGGCCACGCTCGTGGGGCTGATCGTCCTGGCGTGCGACGTGTTCCTGCGGACCGCGTTTTACGGATCGCTGGCCGGCGGATCGCGGCGGGGCGGCAAGGGCAAAGGCGGCGGGGCGGTGATCCTCATCGTCATCGCCCTGGTGCTCGCCATCGTCGCCCCCCTGCTCGCGAAGCTGATCCAGCTCGCGATCAGCCGGCAGCGAGAGTATCTCGCCGACGCCGGGGCCGTGGAACTGACCCGCTATCCCCAGGGCCTCGCCGACGCCCTGGGGAAGCTCAGCTCGGAAAACACCCCGCTGGAGTCGGCCAACCGGGCCACGGCCCACATGTACATCGTCAACCCGATCCTGAACGCCCGGGGCAAGCAGAACCTTTCGAGCATGTTCTCGACGCATCCGCCGGCCCAGGAGCGCATCCGCCGACTCATCGCCCTGACGCGGTGATGCGCATCGGTAAGTCCGGTTGTGGACGGGAATTCCGCGGCGGTATCCGGACCTTCGCGTGCGCTGCGGTCCGGCTTGGGGGCACGAACGCGAGTCTGCCGTGAACCCGGTAAAATATTCTGGAATTCTTTTGAATTTCCTTGACTCGCGGCGAGATCGTGGTGTAATAGAGGTAAAGGGAGAGAGACAGAGACAACCAGGTCACTTGCCCCGATTCTCATCGAGAGGGATAAGACGATGCACGTCTTTCGACAACTGCTGTTGGCAAAAAGAAGCGAAATGCACGTGAGAAGCAACGGCCGAATCGCCGGCTCCCTGCTCGTCGTCGCCGCCCTTCTGATCGCCGGGCCCGCGATGGCCAACACCATGTCGACCTGGTCGGCGGCGGGAGACGGTCAATGGGGCGACGGCAACAACTGGTCCACGAGTCCCACCGTCCCGGACAACAACGGCACGAAGTACGACGTGGTGATCGACGATGATGGCGGTACGAACGACGTCACGGTACAGATCGGCGATGCCGCGGGCAATCCCGGCGACTTCGAGGTCAGCAACCTCACCATCGACGACGGCGACGAGTTGTTCATCCGTGACTTCTCCTTCCTGACCATCGACACCGACACAGGCGGTACGGTCAACGTCAACGGTACGCTGACGCTCGAGCACTCCGGGCCGGGCAGCGAATTCGGGACCCTCGACCGCGTGGAGTCGGGCACGTTGCTGCTCACCGGTGCCGGGGAGATCAAGGGGACCAAAGACAACGGCAAAATCGCCTTCGGCAGTGACGTGGGGAAGAACATCATTGACACCGATGTCACCGTGACCGGTGGGATAACCCTCAAGGGCTCGTTCACCAATCGCGGCACGCTCACGGACACGAACCGGGTCTTGGATCTCCTTCCCAACGCCGTCCGGAATGAAGGTGTCATCGAAGCCAGCGCCAACAACGGTCCCGTGAACCTTCGCAAGGGCACGGTCACCAATGACACGACTTCGGGTGGCGGGCTGCTCCGCACGGTTTCGGGGGGAGAGCTGGCCATCGGTGGTCAAGGGAACGTCAGCGTCACCGGGGGCTCGGTGGACAACCAGGGCACGCTGGCGCTGAACACCAAGGACAATCCGCAGAGGACCCATACTTTCGACGGCGTGGACGTGGATAGCGCGGCCAACGCCGCGATTCTCGTGAACGGCTCGCGACCGGGCAACTCCAATAGCGGTCCGACGGGCACCATCTGGTCGCTCGTCAACGCCACCACCGTCGACAGCGCCGGCTCGATGTTCGTCGACGCCGAGGCGGTGGTCCGGATCGACGAAACCTCGACGCTCTCCATCCTTCCCAACGGGACACTGACCGTCGACGACGGGGCGAACGACGAAGACGGGATCGGCGGACTCATTGATGTGACCATTGATGACGCGGCCCCGCTCGGCGAGTGGCGGATCAGTTGGGCCGGCGACAACACCGCCACCCTCGACGGCTGGCTCGGCGACGGGCGGCTGAGCTACACCTTCGGCGGTTCGGAAACCATCGGCACGTGGTACGACGTCGGGCAGGACACGACCTTCTTCGGCGTGGTCGTGCCCGAGCCGGCGA
>CAYFQS010000369.1:0-3966 GCA_964345245.1 uncultured Planctomycetaceae bacterium
GTGGGCCCCCCGCCGGAGGCGGGGGGCTTTCGGTTCACGGCCGGTGAGAGTCGAGGGGCGTCGCTGCTTTCTCAGTCCGCCGGTTCGGGACTCGCAATCGTGCGGCGCCAGTCATGGACGGCGATGGCGTCGTGGACTTCGGCAGGCAGGCGGGCCTTGGCCGGAGCGACGCCGGGAGCGTCGGGGATCGTGGCGAGCACCGACGTGCGGTTCTGCCTGGCGAGCCAGATGCGGTTGGTGGTCGCGGCGAGGTCGGGCGTTTCCGGCTGATAGCGGTTGATCACCAGGCCGGCGAGGCGCAGCTTTCGCCGGCGGATCAGCTCACAGGTCATGGCGGTGTGGTTGAGCGTGCCGAGGTTCGGCCGCACGACCACGAGCACGGGATAGCCAAGCGTGGCGGCGAGGTCGAGGACGGTGCGTTTCTCGTCCAGGGGCACGAGCAGGCCGCCGATCCCCTCAACGAGCATCACGCCGTGCTCGGCATCGAGACGATGCAGCGATTCGGCGATGGCGTGGTCGTCGACCGGGCGCTCCACCCGTTCCGCGGCGACCGCCGGGGCGAGAGGGTCGCGGTACCGCACGGGATTGATCACGTCGAGATTCGCCCGGCAGTCGGCGAAGTGGGCGAGGGCCTCGGCGTCTTCGTTGACCAGTCCCTCGCGGTCGTGGCGACACCCGCTGGCGATCGGCTTGCACACGCCGACGGTCATGCCCTCCCGGCGCAGCCACGCGGCGATGGCGCAGGTGACGACGGTCTTGCCCACTTCGGTGTCGGTGGCGGTGACGAACAGGCCGGGCTTCGTCAGTCGCGGTGGCATGTCGGGGATCACGAGCCGCGTCGCAGATGGGCGAGGGCGGCGGGAAGCTGGGCGATCAGGTCGCGGGCGGCGAGACCGGCCCGGCCGTGCTCGCCCGCCCACAGGTCGGCGGCGAGCCCGTGCAGATAGACGCCGAGCACCGCGGCGTCGTAATCGCTCATGCCCTGCGCGACGAGGGCGGCGATGGCGCCGGTGAGCACGTCGCCGCTACCCGCGGTGGCGAGGGCGGGGTTGCCGCTGTGATTGACGTAGCTCTGCTCGCCGTCGGTGACGATGGTGTGCGTGCCCTTGAGCACAATGACGCTGTGATACTCCCGGGCGAGCAGAGTCGCGGCCTCATGGCGTCGATCGGCGTCCGTTGGATCGAGGCGAATGCCCAGCGGCTCGGCGAGGCGGCGATATTCACCCGGGTGCGGGGTCATGATCATCGGGCACCGCGGCACGCGCGGCCCGTCCGGCATCTTCGAAAGGTTGTTCAGCCCGTCCGCGTCCAGCACGACGCGGTTGCCCATGCGCAGCAGCGTGTGCAGGCAGCGCTGCTGCATCGTTCCCACCCCCCAGCCGGGCCCGATGGCGAGCACGGCGTCATCGTCAACCTGTCGCATGGCATCGCGGAAGGCCTGTTCGTCTTCACGGTCGGGCAGGGCGATCCCGGTGGCGGAGGGTTCGACAACGAGGCAGAAAGGCAGGACGTTGCCGGCGACGGCGAGCTTCGCCAGTCCGCATCCGGCGCGCAGAGCCGCGCCGGCCGCAATGGCCGGAGCGCCGATCATGGTGCGGCTGCCGCCGACCACCACCACCGTGCCGTACGTGCCTTTGTGGCTGTCGTCCGGCCGGTCCGGTGGACTCGGCAGGGATGCGGGGGGTGAGTCGCTCATACCTGCTCTCTCCCAAGGTCGGGTGAAGTTGCAGAGTGTAGCTGATCGGCGGGAATTTGTCAGTCGCCCTGGCGGCTCTGGCGCTGGACGAGGGTGGCGATGTAGGCGGCGCCGAAGCCGTTGTCGATGTTGACCACGCTCACGCCGGCGGCGCAGCTCGTGAGCATGCCGAGCAGGGCGGCGATGCCGTTGAAGCTCGCCCCGTAGCCGACGCTGGTGGGCACGGCGATCACGGGCACCCGCACAAGCCCGCCGACCACGCTGGGCAGGGCGCCTTCCATGCCGGCGATGCAGATCACCACGCGGGCGCCGTCAAGGTCGCCGAGGCGCTGGACGAGGCGGTGCAGCCCGGCCACGCCGACGTCGCTGATGCGTTTCGCCGCCTGTCCCATGGCGAGGCAGGTGAGCTCGGCCTCCTCGGCCACGCCCTGGTCGGACGTGCCGGCGGTGACGATCGGCACGGCGTCGCCCTCGGCCTGCGGGGCAGTGCCGACCAGCAGCGTCCCGCCGCGCTCGGAGGCCCGCACGTCGTCGAATGCCTCGGCGACGGCCGCCCGGCCGTCCTCGCCCGCCCGCGTGATCAGGGCGTAGCCGGACTTCTCGACCAGTGCGGCGGCGATCTCGACGATCTGCCGGGCCGACTTGCCCGCCCCGAAGACGACCTCGGGCACGCCGCAGCGGTGATGGCGGTGATGGTCGAGCGTGGCGTAGCCGAGCGGCTGGGCGTTGAGATGGCCGGCCTGTTCCATCGCCTCGTCGACCGACATTTCGCCGGCCGCCACGGATTGCAGGATGTCTTGCAGCGACTCATTCATGGCGCCAGCGCCGTCACCTTCAGCCGCCCGACCAGCGGCACGAATCGAATCATGTCGTTGAACATCTCGCCGTCGGCCATGTCGCTGACCGACAGGGCGATGTGCGTGGCGTCGAAGGCGCGGTCGGGGGAGATCGCCGCGTCGAGGTCGACCCACTGCCCGTCGATCCACGCCTGCGTCCACATGTGATAGCCGAACACGGAGCGGCGGTTGAGGAACTGATCGGCGTAGACGAGGCCGCTGGCCACCCGGCTGGGAATGTCGCGGGCCCGCAGCATGGCACCGAGCAGCATGGCGTGCTCGGTGCAGTCACCGCGGCGGGTGCGGACGGCCTCACTCGCCGTGGCCATCCCGACGCCGAGACCCTTGGCGTGGATGTACTCAAAGACGAATCGCCGCATGGCCTCGGCCTGCGCCGCCGGGCCGCCGGCCACGTTCGCGGCGGCTTCGTCGGCGAGCGCCGCGATCCGCCTGTCCCGGCCGTCGATCATCGTCGAGTGCGCCACGACGGGGCGGTCATCCGCGGGGTTGAAACCGCCGGCCACGTCGACGGTCACGATCGCCGTGCGGTCGTCGACCACCTGCACGTTCTGGCGCGACGTGCGCGGGAGGTCGGGCATTTCGCCCTCGGCCACGTGCAGCCGGTACTTGCCGCGGTCGAGTCGCCGCGGGTTTTCGATCGCCGGTTCGGCGGGCACGAGCAGCGAGGCGAGAAGCTCCGGCGGCGTAAGCCGCGCCTGGGCGACGGCCTTGTCACCGGCGACCAGGCGGACCTTCATCCCGCCCATGTGCATGCTGGAGACCAGCGGCCGGCCGGCGTCGTCCACGTAATCGGTAATCACCACGCCGGGCAGGGCGTCCATCTCGGTGCGGCGTTCGATGGCGGGCACGTCCTTGCCCACGAGCTGCACCGTTGTCTCGCCGAGCACTTCGACGCGCATCGTGTACGGTCGGACCGCGATCTGCGGATCGAGCGTGCGGTACTCGATCTCGCGAGCCCCCTTTTCGATCTCCTGCCGGACGTAGCGGTCCGCCGCGGCAGGCGGAAGCCAGCGCTCGTCGGGCAGGGGGTGCTCGGCGATCGATTTTCGTTCGCCCTGTCGGGTGGTGACAGTCAGGGCGTCATCGCCGAACTCGGCGTGGGTCTCGATCACGCCGTGGGCCATTTTGATTCTGGTCGTGGCCGAGATCGCCTCGCCGCCCGGCGTCTCGGTGAAGCGGCTGGACTGATCGAGTCGCACCGTCGCCGGGCCGCGGCGCACCTGCAGGTTCATTTCCTGGGCCGAGATGATCTGATCGTCGGTCTTTTCCCGGCGAATCACGGCGTGGCCGGCGGGCTGACCCATGAGGTAGACCTTGAACCACCGCTCGAAGGCGACCTCGGCGTGGGCCGTGGACGCCAGGAGTGAGACCAACAGGCATGTCGCGATTCGTATCACTGTGCGGGCATTGTAG
>CAYFQS010000370.1:0-3958 GCA_964345245.1 uncultured Planctomycetaceae bacterium
GATCGCGGACGGTGTAGAAGTTGCCCTTGCTCTTGGACATCTTCTCGCCCTCGACCATCAGGTGCCGGGCGTGCAGCCAGTAGTTGGCGAAGGTCGCCTCGGTGGCGCCGGTGGCCTGGGCGATCTCGCACTCGTGGTGGGGGAAGATGTTGTCCTCCCCGCCGGTGTGAATGTCGAGGGTGGTGATCGTCCGGTCGGCGATGGCCGAGTGCAGCCCGAGAGCCATCGCCGAGCACTCGATGTGCCAGCCGGGGTAGCCGGCGCCCCACGGGCTGTCCCACTTCATGATGTGCCGCTCGTCGGGTTTCCAGAGCAGGAAGTCGGCGGGGTTTCGCTTGCCCGCGGCGGTGGCGACATCGAGCCGACCGCCCGCCCCGGCGATCAGGCGATTCGGCACGTTGCCGCTCAGCTTGCCGTAGTCTTCGAAACTCGCCACGTCGTAATACACCGCGCCGTCCTCGGCCACGTAGGCGTGGCCGGTCTCCACCAGCGTCTCGACCATCTGCTTCATCCGGTCGACGTTGTCGGTCGCCCGCGGCATGTGCAGTTCCCGCGGCTCGTCGTCCACGACCGCCATGCCCATCCGCCGGGCGTCCTCGACGAACGCCTCGGCGAAGTGGGCGGCTACCTGGTACGGATCGTCCGGGTTCTCGACGTCGGCCTCGCCCTGCTTCTTCGACTCCTTGAGGCGTCGGGCGGCGAGCTGCATCTTGTCCTCGCCCCCGCCGTCGGCGAGCTGGTCCTCGGTCATGTGCCCCACGTCCGTGAGGTTCATCACCTGCACCACCTCGTAGCCGACGAACTCCATCAACCGCCGCAGCACGTCGGCGAAAAGGAACGACCGGAAGTTGCCGATGTGGGCGAAGTCGTAAACCGTCGGCCCGCAGTTATACATTCGCACCACGTCCGGCTCGACGGATTCGAAGGTCTCCAGCTCGTTGCTGTACGTGTTGTAAAGCTTGATCTCCATGGCGAGACGTGATTGTAGCATGTCGGCCAGACCCACAAAGCCGCAACCGGTGGTTGCGCTGCCCGCGCCCGTCCGCCGCGGAACGATTCGAACGCCATGCCCGACGCACCCGCACGTGGGGACGCCATGCGATCGGTTGTCCGCGGCCGGTGGACTCGCCCCGCAACCACCGGTTGCGGCTTCGTGGGGTCAGGAGGGGGCGGGGATGTGCGAGCTGCATTCGGCGGCGCGGAGAAGATCGACGATCACGGCCTTGCGGCCGGCGAAGAGCAATCGGATCAGACTCAGCAGGTCTTCCATCTCCCGCGTGCGCGCCCCGTGCTGCTGCCAGCGCGATCGGCGGATGCCGAGCAGCGACCGCTTCGGCGGGTCCGGCCCGGCGAACTCGACGTTGAACGTCTCGCCGTCGAAGGCGACGACCAGTTCCGCCCCGGCCGCGTCGATGAACCCGATCCGCGACTCGGCGATCTCGGGCGCGACCCGTTCACGCGCATCACGGGCCGGCTTCATCGCCTGCCAGTTGAACTGCTGGAGCAATATGAGCGCCGCGTTAAGATCGATCTCGCCTCGCAATTTCGGACGTTCGCCCGGATGCGAGGTGTAATAGAGAAACGCGGCCTGGTCGGTTGACGGCTCCATCACGTTCAATTCATCGGCAGCCCCGGTGCCGAGAGTGCAGAAAGAGGCGTGAGCAGAGACGAAGAGACGAAAACACGCAGTGCGCGGCAGGCCGCGCATCCGGCGTTCCCCGTACTTCGTCTCTCCGCTTGCGCGTCTCTTCCGCTTGCTTCTTGCCAACCTCCGCTGACGCGCCCATACTGCTCGGTTCGCCTGACACCCAGCCAAGGAGTTTCCCGTGTCCAAGTTTCAGATGACCGGCGATGTCGATTGGGAGAACCCGGGACTGACCCACCGCGGCCGTCTCGATCCGCGGGCGTATTTCGTGCCGCATCCGACGGCCGCGTCGGCCCTCAGCGGCCAGCGCGGGCTTTCGCCGTGGTTCCGCCTGCTCAACGGCACGTGGAAATTTCATTACGACCCCACGCCCGCCGAGGCCCCCGTCGGCTTCCATGCCGAGGACTTCGACGTCAGCGACTGGGACGACATCGAGGTGCCGCGGAGCTGGCAGACGCTGGGGTACGGCCGGCCGCACTACACCAACAGCCCGTATCCTTTCCCGTGCGACCCGCCCCGCGTGCCGACGGAGAACCCGACCGGCAGCTACCGGCGCGAGTTCTGGGTCGGCGACGACTGGGCCGGGAAGCGGATCACGCTGCACTTCGAAGGCGTCGACTCGGCGTTCCACGTGTGGGTGAACGGCGAGGAGGTGGGCTTCAGCAAGGGCAGCCGGGTGCCCGCGGCGTTCGAGATCACCGATCGCGTCAAGCAGGGCCGCAACACCCTTGCCGTGCGCGTCTGCCAGTGGTCCGACGGCAGCTACCTCGAAGACCAGGACATGTGGTGGCTCAGCGGCATCTTCCGGGACGTGTGGCTGCTCGCCGAGCCGCGCTGCGCGGTGCGTGATTACACCGTCCGCACCGACTTCGATGAGGCGTACGACAACGCGACGCTGTCGTTGTCGGCCATGATCGCCAACGCGGGCAACGGCGCGGCGAAGGGCAAGCTCGCCGCCCGGCTGATCGACCCGACGGGTCACGATGCGGGCGTGGAGCTCGAAGCGGCGTTCGACGTGAAGGCCGACGATACGGCGACCGTCGAACTCACCGCCGACGTCGCCACGCCTCACAAGTGGTCCGCCGAATCCCCCGCGCTGTACACGCTGTTGATCGAGCTGTTCGACGCCGACGGCCGGGCGGTCGAGGCCATCGCCGAGCCGGTCGGCTTCCGTAAGATCGAACGCCGCGGCAACGTGTTCCTCGTCAACGGCAAGGCGATCAAGCTCAAGGGCGCCAATCGGCACGATCACGACCCCGACACGGGCAAGGCGGTGTCGCTCGAGCAGATGATCGAAGACGTCCGCCTGATGAAAACGCACAATCTCAACGCGGTGCGGACGAGCCACTACCCCAACGACGCGCGGTTCTATCACCTCTGCGACCGCTACGGGCTGTACGTGATCGACGAGTGCGATGTCGAGACGCACGGGATGGGGCAGGTGAAGAACATCAGCGGCCTGAGCGACGACCCGACGTGGGAGCCGGCCTACCTCGACCGCATGCAGCGCATGGTCGAGCGGGACAAGAACCGCCCGTCGATCATCATGTGGTCGCTGGGCAACGAGTCCGGCTTCGGCTGCAACCACGTGGCCATGACCACGTGGACGCACCAGGCCGACCCCACCCGGCTCGTGCACTACGAGGGCGAGACCGGCTGGGGCAAACCCGAAGACCACACCGAGTTCCACGTCGACGTGTACTCGAACATGTACCCCCCGCTCGACTGGCTGGAACAGTTCGCGGAAGCCAACGAGTTCGACATCCCATACCTCGCCTGCGAATACGCCCACGCGATGGGCAACGGCCCCGGGGCGCTGGCCGAGTACTGGGACCTGATCTACCGCTACGACTGCCTGCAGGGCGGGTGCATCTGGGACTGGATCGACCAGGGCCTGCGGAAGTGGACCGACGACGGGCGCGACTACTTCGCCTACGGCGGGGACTACGACGACGAGCCCAACAACGGGCCGTTCCTTCTCAACGGCGTGATCTTCCCCGACCGCACGCCGTCGCCCGCACTCATCGAGTATAAGAAAGTCGTCGAGCCGGTCGTCACCGAGCCCGACGATCTCACCGCGGGTCGAGTGAAGGTGACCAACCGTTACGACTTCCTGACGCTCGACCACCTGGCGGTGACGTGGCACGTGACCCGCGACGGCGAGGTCATCGCCTCGGACACCGCGAAGATGCCGAGCGTCAAGCCGGGGCAGTCGGCGGTGCTCGAACTGCCCCTGGAAATGCCGACGGCGCTGACCGCGGCGGCGTACGTGCTGAACGTACGCTACGTCCTGGCCAAGGCGACGACCTGGGC
>CAYFQS010000371.1:0-3903 GCA_964345245.1 uncultured Planctomycetaceae bacterium
GCGGTCGCGAGGGACCGATCGCGCAGATCGGCGCCGGTTTCGGCTCCTGGCTCGGCACCCGGCTGAAGCTCACCGACGCCGAACGCCGGGTCCTGCTTGCCGCCGGGTTGGGCGCGGGCATCGGGGCAATCTTCCACGCTCCGCTCGCCGGTGCGATCTTCGCCGTCGAGGTGCTTTACCGCGAGGCCGACTTCGAGACCGAGGCCCTCATCCCCGCCTTCATCGCCACCACCGTCGCCTACTGCACGTTTTCACTGGTCATCACGATGTTCTTCGGCACACACGCCTTCGCCCCGCTGTTCGCGGTCGAGCCGGGCATCGCCTTCCACGATCCGGCCCTGCTCGGACCGCTGGCGATCCTCGCCCTGACCATGGCCCTGGCGTCGTGGGTATACGTCCGCGGGTTCTACGGCATCCACGCGCTGTTCAAGCGCCTGCCGATCTCGAACAAGATCAAGCCCGCGATCGGGGCGTTTCTCACCGGGGCCGTCGCTTTAACGCTCTACTACGGCATCGGGGCGGCCGGCTACGAAGACCACGGCAAGGACGCCCTGAGCGTGCTCAGCTTCGGCTACGGCTTCCTGCAGCGAATCCTCGCCAATCCCGATGGCAGTGAACTGTTCATCGGCATGTTGCTGCTCATCGGCGTGGGCAAGATTCTCACCACTTCGCTGACCATCGGCTCCGGCGGGTCCGGCGGCGTGTTCGGACCGAGCATGGTCATCGGCGGGGCGCTCGGCGGCGTGATGGGTCTCATCTTCAAGGACATCTGGCCCCACACCGTGGACCGCATCGATGTGTTCGTCATCCTCGGCATGGCCAGCTTCTTCGCCGCCGCCGCCCGTACGCCCGTCAGCACCCTGATCATGGTCAGCGAGCTGACCAGCAGCTACGCCCTGCTCCTGCCGTCGATGTGGGTCTGCGCCCTGGCGTACCTCGTGAGCTGGAGCTGGACAATCTACCGCGAGCAGGTGCAGACCCGGATCGACTCCCCCGCCCACCGCGGCGACTTTCTCATCGACGTGCTCGAAGGCATGAGCGTGACCGACGTGCTCACCCCGGCCGACAAGGTCTTTACCACCGTGCCGCTCGACATGCCGCTGCTCGAAGTGACGCACATGATCACCGGCACGAAGCAGACCTGCTTCCCCGTGGTCGACCCGCGGGGCGATTACTACGGCGTGTTCGAACTGAACGACATCCGCGAGTTCCTTTACGAGTCGGAAGAAGTCGGTCGGCTGGCCGTGGCCCAGGACCTCGCCCTGCGCGGCGAGGAGCCGCTCATGCTGCAGATGGACCTCGGCCAGGCGATTCGACGCTTCGCCGAGGTCAGCTACGACGAGCTGCCCGTGGTGGACGAGAACGAGCCGAAGACCGTGATCGCCCTCCTGCGCCGCCACGACATCATCACCGCGTACAATCGGCGTCTGGCGAACCTGCGGATGCGCAAGGAATCACACCACGCGTTCTGAGTCCGTTCCATCCGAACTCGCCGCGCAGGAATCGGCGATGAGCGAAAAGCGTTACACTTTCCCACGGTCGCTGCGATTGACCCAACGAGCGGAGTTCGACCGCGTGTACGCCCGACGACTGTCGCAGACCGCGGGGCCGCTGCGGGTCAACGCCGCGCCGAACGGCCTCGCGCATTGCCGGCTGGGGTTCAGCTTGTCCGGCCGCCTCGGCAACGCGGTGACGCGGCACCGCGTTCGCCGCATGCTCCGCGAGGCGTTTCGCCTGCGGCAGCACGACCTGCCCGGCGGATACGACCTCGTGATCAGCGCCCGGCCACACGAGCCGCAGTCGCTGGAAGAATACCAGCGGCTGCTGACCGAGACGGTGGCGAAGCTCGACCATCGTGAACGCAAACGACAGGCCCGGAATCGCGAGACATGCTGAAACGTCTGATCATCGCGCTGGTGTGGGTGTACCGGTTCACGCTCGGGCCGATCATGGGCGGGCAGTGCCGGTTCCACCCGACGTGCAGTCAGTACATGATTGACGCGGTGCGGAAGTACGGCGCGGCGCGCGGATTCTGGAAAGGCGTCAAACGGGTCGGACGCTGTCACCCGTGGTCCGAGGGCGGGTATGATCCGGCGTGAGTCGAGGCGGTGGCCTGCCGATAGAACAGGTAGATGGACATTGAACGCCACATCCCGGACTGGGTGAAGCGGCTGTGGAAGCGGCCGACGCACGAGCTGACGCGCTGGCAGCGGACGGTGAAGTTCTCGGTCGACCTCGGCCGGCACGGCGCCCGCGAACTGCGGCACGACCGGGCGGGCCAGATGGCCGCCGCTCTGACCTACCACACGCTATTCAGCTTGCTGCCGACGCTCGTGCTGGCGATGGTGGTGTTGCAGACGTTCGTGGGCGAGGCCGAACGCCAGCAGTTCAAGGAATCGGTGGTCGAGTTCATCCTGCCGCGGACCGAGACGACTGCGGTCGCGGCGCCGGAGCCGGAGCCGGAGCCGGTCCCCGCCGAGCCGGAGTTGGAACCAGAGCCGGGGCAGGCGCGGGCGGATGAGCAAATCACGGCGCGAGAGGAACTCGCCGAGGCCCGGCAGGACCTCGCCGATCGCATTGAAGGGCTGATGAATTCACTCGAGACGATCAACTTCGGGGGGATCGGCGTGGTCGGGTTGCTGGTGTTCATCTACGGAGCGACCGGCCTGCTCGCCACGGTGGAGCGAAGCTTCAACCAGATTTACACCGCCAGTCACGCCCGGCCGTGGTACATCCGCCTGCCGCTTTACTACACCGTGATTACCCTCGGACCGATCGTGCTGATCTTCGGGCAGGTGCTGCAAGAGATGATGTTCGAGACCATCCGTTCCGGGGCGTGGACGAACTGGCTGGCCGGGCCCATGGTGGTCATCACGCCGATCGTCTCGGCGTGGATCGTGCTGTTCCTGCTCTACCTGCTGCTGCCGAACACGTCGGTGAGCAAGCAGACCGCGGCGATCGGCAGTCTGGTCGCCGCGATCCTCTGGGTGGTGACCAAGGAACTGTTCCGCTACTTCGTGGCCAACGCGGCGATCACTTCGTGGTACGGCGCCCTCGCCGTCCTGCCCCTGTTCCTGCTCTGGCTCTACCTGACCTGGCTGATCGTGCTGTTCGGGCTGGAACTGACCTACACGTTGCAGGCGATGCGCGGGCGGAAGTTCGACAAGGAAACGACCGGCCGGGTGGAAGAGAACCTGATCGACCTGGCGTGGCTGGCCCCGATGGGGGCCCAGCTCGCGCGGCACTTCGAGCAGGGCAGGACCACGAAGGCCGCCGACCTCGCCCGCGCCGTCTCCCTGCCGCAACGGACCATCAGCCGCCTGCTCCAGATGCTCGAAGCGGCGAACATCGTGCATCGCGTGGAGACCAGCGACAACAGCGGCGGATACTCGCTCGCCCGGCCGGCCGAGCACATCACCGTGACCGAGGTGTTCGACGCCGCCCGGCACGTCATGCCGCATCCCGAATCGCGGCCCGACGCCACCGCCGGCTGGGCCTTCGTCGATCGCCTGCAAAACACGATCCGTCAGCAGGCGACGGATGTCACCCTCGCCGAACTGGCGGATGATGAGGATGAAATCTGAGCCCACGCCCGCGCATGCCCGGCGCGCCGCGGGATCGGTGCGAGGCGCCCCGCGCTTGACCCGAGTTCGGTCCGAAGATCGCTCCGGCCCCGACCGGCGCGCGACCGGGAACCCGGCGCCCGAGCTCACCACCGAAATTCATGCGGGCCCCAGTCGGCGTTGTAGTACTCGACGGTCGCCCGGCCGGGCGCGGCCACGTCGTCCAGTCGCCGGTTGTCGTCCATGCTGAGTTGCACTTTCAGCGCGCCGAGGTTGTCCTCGAGATGCTCCATGGTCCGCGGGCCGATGATCGGGCTCGTGATGCCCGGCTGATTCATGC
>CAYFQS010000372.1:0-3902 GCA_964345245.1 uncultured Planctomycetaceae bacterium
CACTCCCAGGCGCAACCCCCTGATAAATCGAGCCCATGTCTCGGCTCGGTTATCAGAGACTTTGGGCGCGATCGGGGTCTGGCGGGCGAGAGGTGGGCCTGTCCGGTTATGTCTCTCTGGCGAGCGGTGAGCGCCGACCCGATCGGCCCGTTCCGCTAAACACTTGTGGATACTGGCGTAGAATGCGAAAACGCCGCCGAGGGGGCTCGGCGGCGTTCTGCGTTAACCGTGGGGCCGGTGAGTTTTGCAACCGGCCTGGAAATAGCGGGGGCTGGATTCGAACCAGCGACCTCCGGGTTATGAGCCATGCGGCTGACACCTTTGTGTCAGACTGCGGAAAACTTTTCACCTTGTTCAGTGCCGAACCGTTAAGTGGTCCGGCAATGATGCATGCTTGCTCCGCACAGACGAGCACTACCGGAACTACCGGATTACTCCGGCGACTACCGCGATTCAGTGCGAAAAAACGCGATTGAATGCGAACCATTGCAAAACAGCCGCTGTGATGTAAGATACTTATCCGCAGATGCTTCTGGCTGACAATACGCGGGCCCTTAGGGCGTTCCCAAGCTGAATGTCGAGGGTTCGAATCCCTTCACCCGCTTTGTTGACAACTGCTTACGTTCGCCCCGATTCGCCCGACTCGTTTTCCCTCACCGATTCACTCATTCGGAACGTCGAGCGGGCCGGGTCTTTCATCCGATCTTCTCCATGATCTTCGCCGCTTCTTCGCTGTCTCGGGCCGCGTAGATGGCGGTGGTGTCGATGCGGCTGTGACCGAGGATGGCCCCGGCCGCATCGCGGGCCGGTTCCGGGGGCATGTTCTGTTGCTCGACAAGCCACCGTTCGATCCGCTGCTCGTTGTTGTGCCGCAGGCGGCCATGCGCCACTCGTTCAGCGTTGTGGAGCGGGCGGGTCGAAAAACAGCCCGTTGAGGTAATTGCCGAATCCGCGGCCCTGCATTCTGTGGTAGTGCATGCGGATGGCGCCGCGGACGTTCCAGGAGATGTATCGGCCCTGGTCCGGGCCGTCCGCCTGAAGGGTTCGCTGGTCAAGCAGCTCACCGGTGTTCGCGTCGCGCAAGGTGATTTCCGTGCCGTAACCGCTGCGCTTAACGCCGGCGGCATAGAGGGTCAGCCGATGGGTTTGCCCGTCGGTGAATTCGAGCAGGTAGCTCTGTTCCGCCGCATCAAAGGGGCTGTTCTGCGTGAAGGAAGCGCGTTCGGAGGCGCCTTCGGCGGCCTTGAGCAGAAAGCGCCGCTCGCTTCGCGGGTCGGCCGGCGGACCGCTGATGCGGAGAAAGCCGTCGCCGTTGAATCGGAAATAGTCGGGCAGGGTCGGGTTGTTGGGGCTGCTGCGGTCACCGACGATGTAGAAACCGTCTGAGCCGTACCTGCCCTTCCAGTCGCCCTGGGTGGTGGCGTCGATGCCTCGGAATTCGGCGTGAGGTTCGACGGGCACGATGGTGACCGGTTGCGAGGCGGGCCCCTCCCCGGCGGCGTTGACGATGGTGACCTTGTACCGGTACTCCCGGCCGGCGGTCACCGATTCGTCGGTGAAGACGGGCGTTTGAATGAGCTGCGGGTTGAGTTTTCGGAACGGTCCGTCGCCCTCGGCGCGGTAGACGTTGTAGCCCTTGATCATGCCGACCGACCCGGTCCGCCACTGCAGCCGAGCGAAGCCTTCGCCGAAGGTATCGGCGTAGATCTCCGGGGCGATGTCGGGCACCTGGTCGGGGTTCTCATCGGGTCGCCAGCGGTACATGATAATCTTGCACCAGCCGTTCTCCTGACACAGCGCGACGTACTCACCGGTGGAGAGCTTGAACGCCTGCACGGCACTTTGCGAGTTGTCGAAGTAGCCGCCTGAGCCGTTGGTCTCCAGACCGGGGATGAACTCGATCACGCGGTTGCCATGGTGCAGATCGTAGACCTTCACGTTGCCCGGTCGGCCGGTGGTGTAAAGGAAATCACCGACCACGTCGAAGCCGACCACGCCGTCGAGGAAGTAGTCTTCTCGCTTGGAAAGAAGGCTGATCTCGATCCGGCTGTCGCGGTTGCCCTCGCTCCAGTTGTCGTAGACCGCCACGTGAGTGGTGCGGGCGCGGATATCCCAGCCCCCGGGTGAGTTCGGCGTGGACCCGGCGAGGACCATGGTGTCGGTCTCGGCGTCGTAGTGGGCGCGCTCGAGACTCGTGAAGGGCGCGGGTGCGGCGATGACTTCCCGCTCGTTCCAGGTGGGCACGCCGTTTCGCACGCCGGCGAAGACGAATCGACCCGCCGTGTTGTTGCCGTAGTTGGTGTACCAGACGTCGCCGCTCGAATCGATATGCCACCGCGTCCCCGGATGGCCCTGGTGGGCGTCGCCGAAATCGGAGTGGTACTCCGCCTCCTGGGCGATGCCGTCGCGGGGCTGGCCGCCCGAGCCGTCGATCCAGATCCACGGGCTGCGGCGCAGCTTGGGCGTGTTGGCCGGCCACTGCTTGCCATCCTTGCCGTGACTGCGGGAGGTGATGACCGCGGCGGGGATCGCCATCTCGCCATGTTCGCTCGGCTCGAAGCGGTAGAAGGCCAGGCCCCGTTTGCCACTGGCGAGCACGCGGAACTTCTCACCGCCGAGCCAGCGGACCCACGGCGTGGAGCGGCTGCGCCGGCCCATCGCCTCCGCGGTGTAGTCCTTCAGATTGGCCGTGAACGCCTGATAGGTCCCTTCCCTGCCCGGGCCTTGGCTCCAGTCCATTTTGAAGACCTGATCGGCGCCGGCGTAGAGCTCCGTCTCGTCCTTCGGATTCAGCGTGGCCCCGTCGAAGATGTAGGCGATGCTGTCCAGCCGCCAGTCGACCTTCGGCTTCACCTCGTTGATCGCCTCGGGGCCGAAGGCCCGCAGCGTCGTCGCATTGGCCATCATGCCCGAGGCGACATAGCTGAACGGCCAGCCGGTGGAGCTGACGTAAATGTTGCCTTGGGCGTCACAACCCACGCCGGTCAAGCCGTTGAATTTGCCGTCGGTCACCTCGCCCGGGGTGCCGGCGAAGATGCCGCCTTGGGTGCCCACCATGCCGACCAACTTCGGCTCGCCCGTGACGTCGTAGATTTTCACCTGCTGATCCGGTCCGTTGTCCGCGACGAGCAGTCGGCCCTGCGGATCGAAGGCGAGGGCCACGGGGACCGTGGGGCCCTGGAAGGTCTTCTGCACCTTGCCCGTCTGTGGGTCGAGGCAGACGATCTTCGCTTCGTGCGGGTAGCCGCCCTCGTCCTTGAATTCGTAGGTCTTTTCCTCGAAGCCCTCGCGGATCACCCACAGCCGACCATCCGGGCCGAGGGTCATCGGGCCGGGGCGGATGAAGTGGAACTGCCGCTTGGGCTTGAGGGTCTCGGCGTCGAGCACTTCGATACGGTCGTCCATGCGGTTGCCGGCGAACAGTTCACGGTCGTTGGCGGCGAGGCCGCGCACGGTGCTGTTTCCTTTTTTCTCTTCGGACAGCTCGACGAACTGACGATCGGAGCGCAGGTCCTTCGCCAGTCGCTGCACGCCGTTTTTATACGCGGTGAAGACGTAGGATCCGTTGCCGGTGACGGCCATGCCCGCCTTCTTGGTCTTGTCGCTGGGCGCGACCTGTTTGCCGTCCCTGTAGGCGGCGAGGCAGTGGCCCTGTTCCTCGAAGAAGCTGGTGGTGTAGCACGTCCCGTCCGGCGCGGTGTAAAGGCCGGTCATGTTGAAACTGACCGTGCTGGTGACCGGTCCCTGCAGGGAGTTGCCGACCCAGGAGGTGACGTATCGCTTTTCCGGGATGGGGCCGATCTCGACCGGTTCAAGCCGCGCCTTGACCTTTTCGCCTTGCAGGAACACCCCGACATAAACCGCGCCCTCCGTGGCAAGCGTTCGCCCGCCCCAGCCGTGGT
>CAYFQS010000373.1:0-3901 GCA_964345245.1 uncultured Planctomycetaceae bacterium
GGTCAGAATCCTCATCTGTGCGGCCGGCTGAATCACGGTCCGGCCCGACTAATATTAAAGGCGCAGCCGCCGCCAACTTCAACCGTCGTCGAAGGCGATACAATGCCGCTCGTCAACCGACCCCGCAAGAGGAGCGTCATGGACCAGGCGCACAGACGAACGCCGCCCCGCCCCGCCCGGCTGCTGTTGATCGCCGCCGGCGCGATGGCGATCGCCGGCTGCCTCGGTGAGCCCAAGCGCTACGACGATCCTGTGGCGATGATGACCGCCGACCGGATCCGCCGCGACGAGCGCTGGGCCGCGACGAAGCAGGCCGAAGCCGAGCACTTCAGCGACCCGGCTCGCGTCAAGGCCCTGCAGGCGATGGTGTGGCAGCGCGGCTACCCGCCCCGCTTCAGCAACTATGCGGTGGACCAGCTCGTCGCCGTCGACGAGGAAGCGGCCAAGACGTTCCTCGCCGACGCCATCCTGCTCGTGCGCGACTGGGAAACGATCCACCACATCATCGACACCGCGGTGCGGCGGAATTGGCGCGACTTCTCGCCCGCGCTGGTGGCTCAGTACTCATTACGGACGCCGGCCTACGACGACGATGAGCGACCGGAAAAGAAGGCGATCGAGACGCTCAACCCGGGCCAAACCGCAGCCGCGGTCGCGATGGAGGTATTTTCCGGCAAGCGGCCCGGCCGGGACGCCCGCACGCAGGCGATGGCCTGGCAACTGCTCAGCCGACTGATGGAACCGGGCGAACTGAAACGCCGCCTCGCCCGGCTTGAGCCGACCACCCCGATGGTCGCCGACTTCCAGGCCGGCGCCGCCGATCTTCACGTGATCCCCGTGAACAAAGAGACGGCCACCTGGCTCACCGTGCTCCGCACCGAGCCGCACCGCACGTACTGGAATCGTCTCAAGCAGATCGTCACCGGGCTGAGCGAGGGTCAGAAGCGCGGCCTGGAGCTGCGCCACCTCGCGGTGGTCGCGTGGGCGGCCGATCACGATCCGTCCGCCCTGACGATGAACCGCGCCGAGCTCATGACGGAGGCCCGGAGCCACTACGACGCCCGGCGCCACCATCTCCGCGGCCCGACCTACGACGGACCGATGGAGGACCATCCGCAACGACTCCACGACTGGCGGGATGAACTCGTCTGGGGCGACCTGCTCGTGATGCGGCTGATCAGGAAGGGGATGGCCGACCCGCACGCGGTGCGGAAGTGGTTCGCCCAGGCCGACGCCGACCTCAAGGACCGAAGTACCGAGTACGGCGGGCTGATCAAGCGGGTCGACGGCAAGGTGCTGCCCACGATCTACGCCCCGGCCACGCGGCTTCACGATCTGAAGTACGTCCCGCCGGCCGAACTGGTGCTCGACGCCTACACCGCCTATGCCCACTACCACTTCCACGCCCAGGAATACCGCAACCGCCGCTACGCCGGTCCGGGCGTCGGCGACCTGAAGCGCACCGCGAAGACGCAGCAGTTCAACTCGATCGTGCTGACCTTCATTGACGAGAATACGCTCAACGTCGATTACTACCAGCCGGACGAAGCCGTGATCGACCTCGGAGAGATTCACCGCCCGCGGTAAGCGCGGCCCCGGTTTCCCCGCCATGCAAGTATTCATTCTCCTGCTCATGATTGCCCTGATGGCCCACGACACGCTGCGCTACGGCGGCGGCGTGCGATGGGAAGGATGGGTCATGCTGCCCGCGACGATCGCGCCCTTCGCGGTGATCTTCCTGCTCGGCTGGATGCGCTGTCGGCGGACGCTGAGGTTGCTCAGCCGCCACCCCCAGTCGGCGAACCGGCTGGTCGGCCGGCTCGACCTGAATCTGCGGGCGATGCGCACGGCGATTGTCCTGCTCTTCGTGCTCGCCCTTTACTGGTTCGGCTGGCTCACGTGGCTGCGCACGCAGCTCGGCGATTTCATCCTGCTCGACGAGGCCATCGCCCTCGCCCCGCCGCTGCTCGCGGCGATCGGGCTGTGGTGGGCGTACTATCCCGTTGACCGCCGGCTACGCGAGGCGTCGCTCATCCGCACCCTCGACCAGGGCAAGCCGGTCTATCCCGTCTGGTCGCGCGGGCAGTACGTGCTGTCGAACATCCGCCATCACCTGCTGCTTATCCTCGTGCCGCTGGCCCTGATCATCACGTGGGTGGAAACGGTGAACCTGATCGGCCGGCGGTACCCCGTCGACGACTGGGCGCTCGGGGCACTGATGCTCGGCGGCTGCGCGGGCGTCTTCGTGCTCGCCCCGGTGGTGATCCGCACCGTGTGGGACACCGCGCCGCTGCCCGACGGCCCGCTCCGCGAGCGCCTGCTCGAACTCTGCCGAACGTACCGCGTGCGGGTGCGGGAGTTGCTGCTGTGGCGAACCTACGGGGGGCTGGTCAACGGAGCGGTGATGGGCCTGGTCGGCCGGCTGCGGTACATCCTGCTCACCGATGGGTTGATCGAGCAACTGCCCGGCCGGGAGATCGAAGCCGTAATGGCCCACGAACTCGGCCATATCCGCCGTCATCACATGCCGTGGCTGGTGGTCTGCGCGATGGCGACGCTGGTGGTGATCATCACCGCGGTGACGCTGGTCGCCGAGGGCATGGCCTGGGGGGCCGACATGGCCGGCATCGGCGCGGACAGCGGGCTGTGGCGACTGCTCTGGCCGGCCGCGACGGAGACGAATCCCGGAGGCATCGGGGCTGCCGGGGCCGCCGGGGCCGCCGGAGGCGCCCGGGTCAACCTCGGCGATCTCTTCGTGATCGCCGTATCCACCTTGGGGTGGATCACGGTCTTCGGCTACCTCTCGCGCCGGTTCGAGCGCCAGGCCGACGTGTTCGCCACGCAGCACATGGCCCGGCGCCTCGCCTCGCCGGATGACCCCGCCGCCACCGATGATTCACTGACCATCAGCCCCGAGGCGGTGGCCCACACCGCCCAGGCCCTGCACCGCGTGGCGGCGATGAACCACGCCTCACCCGACCGCAAGAGTTGGCGGCACGGCTCGATCAACTGGCGGATAGCGCATCTGAAGACGCTGGTCGACCGGCGCATCGACGACTGCCCCATCGACCGGCACATGGCCCGACTGCGATGGGGCTGCGCCGCGCTGCTCGTGCTCACCGTCGGCCTGAGCAGCGGCGCCCGCTACTTCACCTGACCGCCCACCGCCGTACAATGCGTCGCACAAGACAGCCGCCGGCGCGAGCCGGGGGGGACGCTGCACAACGACCCGCGGATTTCCGCCTCGGGGCTGGTGAATCAGAGATCGGACCATGCGCTTCACCAAGATGCACGGCATCGGCAACGACTACGTCTACGTCAACGGCTTCGAGGAGTCGGTGGGGGATCCGGCTTCGCTCGCACCGAAGATCGCGGACCGACACTTCGGCGTGGGCGGCGACGGGCTGATCCTCATCCTGCCGCCGGAAGACGGCGTCGAGGCCGACGTCCGGATGCGGATGTTCAACGCCGACGGCTCCGAGGCGGAAATGTGCGGCAACGGCATCCGCTGCGTGGCGAAGTACGCCCGGGATTACGGGCTGACCACCGCCCGGCCCATGCGGGTGCAGACCATGACCGGCGTGCTCGGCATCGACTACACGCTGGACGAGACGGGCCGGCTCGACGAGGCGACGGTCGACATGGGCCCGCCCCGGCTCGCCCCGGCCGACATTCCCGTACGGCTGCCCGAGCTAACGCAGGTGGTCAACCATCCGCTCAAGGGGCTGTTCGATTTCTCCGACGCCGCGGCGGGCGAGAACTGGACCGACGCGGCCGGCCTCGACTCGCGGATGACGTGCGTGTCAATGGGCAATCCACACGTGGTGCTGTACGTGCGGCACCTGGACCGCGTGCCTCTCGCCACGGTCGGGCCGGTGATCGAGCACCACGCCATCTTCCC
>CAYFQS010000374.1:0-3900 GCA_964345245.1 uncultured Planctomycetaceae bacterium
TATCACTACGCCGCAGAGGACCCGCGCATCACCGTCGAGCCCGCGGAGTAGTCAGGGCGGACCGCAGGTCCGAATCCCACTCTCCCGACCCGGGCGAAGCCCCCGGCCGGCACTCGGCCCGCAGGTCTGCGGCACCGCCGCATCATTGGGCCGCGGGCACCATCCCAGCCCCGCTCGGTGGTGGACCATGTGATTCAGGAGGATGCTGCGAATCACCGCGCCCGCCCGGCTCACGGGTTTCTAACCGTTCGACGGCGGACACGCCTCGCCGTCGTCACCGCAACCGCCGAGGCGGTGGCGGTTCTTCGCGACCAGCCGGTAGCCGAAGCGGGCGAGTTGCCCGAGCCCCGGCAACTCATAGAGCCACGCGATCCATCGAACCCCGGGCATGCGGCGAGCGACCTGGTGCAGCGCGTCACCGGCCACGTAAGTCCGCCCGTCCGCCGTGATGATCCGCAGGCCCGACTCGAGCGAGGCGTTGGTGAGCTGCGGAAAGCGCTCGGCCGCTTCCGGCGCCTGCCACGGGAGGTACTCAAACGTGCCGGGCTGCGACCAACGGGCGATCCGTTCGATCTGCCGGCGGCAGAATCCGCAATCGCCGTCGTAGATGATGACCGGTCGTTCCATGCGCGATGATAGGTGGCCGCACAAGAGCCGGCGCTGGCGTGGGCCGTGCGCCACGGGCAGGCATGCACGCTTCAGCGGGCACGGTCCGGCCCGGTTCGACTCAGCGCAGAGCCCTGGCGCCGGGCCGGGCGACTACATGAGCAGCGCCGCCTCAATGGCGAGGCCGGGCCCGAAGCCCATGGCCACGCAAGGCCGCTTCGCGCCGCGCCGCATGAGCCGCTCGAGAATGAACAGCACGGTGGGGGACGACATGTTGCCGCACTCGGCGAGGACGTTCATCGAATCTTCCGTAGCGTCGGGGGGCAGGTCCAGCGCGTCGCGGACCGTTTGGACAATACGCGGCCCGCCGGGATGGACCGCCCAGGATGCGACATCGTCCACCGCGAGCCCGTGCCCACTCAGCCACTGCTCCATGAACTCCGGCAGGTAGTCGCGGATCAGCTCGGGCACGCGGGAGGCGAGGGTCATCTCGAAACCATGATCGCCGATGCGCCAGGTCATCGCGTCAAGCGAATCGGGCACGATCTTCGCCGCCTGATCGGCGACGCTCCACGCGCCGGTGTCCTCACCCCCGGAATCCCCGGATTCCCCGGATTCCCCGGCGCCGAGCACGACGGCGGCGGCACCGTCGGCGAACAACGCGTTGGCCACGATCTGCTCCGGATCCCAACCGTACTGAAAATGGATGCTGCACAGTTCGACGGCGACGAGCAGCACCTTCTTCGTCGGCTTTGCCGCGGCGAGCGCCGACGCGGTCCGCAAACCGTTGAGCGCGCCATGACAACCCATGAATCCGATCTGGGTGCGCGTGGTGGTGTCGGGCAGGCCAAGCTCCCGGATGATCGCGATATCGACGCCCGGGGATTCGAAGCCGGTGCACGAGACGACAACGAGATCGGCGATGTTACTGGGCGATGCGCCGGCGCGGGCGAGGGCATCGCCACCCGCGCGGACCGCCAACTCGATCGCCGAGGCGACGAAGCGCCCCATCCGGTCGCCGGTGCTCGGCCCGCGGTCGTCCGACGTGGCGGCCGCCGGGAAGAATCGTTGGACGTTGGCCGCGTCGCCCCGGCCCCCGCCATTACCCCCTTCGAGCAATACGCTACCGCGCTGCCGCACCCGCGTGCGCCGGTAGAGCGCGGAAAGCAGTCGATGCTGCTCGTCGTTGACGCAGCAGCAGTCTCCGGCCAGCGCCGCTGCCTCATTCTGACTGATGCGATGCGTCGGCTGGGCGGTGGCCATGGCGTGAATCCGAACGGTCATCGAACACTCCGGTAATCAGACCCGTTGCAAGGCGGGTCGGTTGATGGCGGTCGTGGCGGGCCGGGCCAGCGCCGGAACCGCGGCGAGCGTGCGAACCAGTGTAGAGCTCAGCCATGGACGGCGGAGGACCATCTTGACCCCGCGACACAGGAACTGACGCCGGCCGATCAGTCGCCGGTACGTTCGCTCCCAGCGCGCGGCGTGCTCGGCCGACCACTGCCCCGCGGCCTCGAAGGCAATGGGCGACAGGGCGGCCGCCCCGTTCAGCGCCCACGCCATGCCTTCGCCGGTGAAGGGCTCGACGTAGCCGGCGGCGTCGCCGACGGCGAAAAGCCGGTGCTCGGCGACCGTGTCCGGCCGACGGGACAGGGCGGGCGTGCCGCGCCAGTCGGCGACTGCGATTCGGTCGATCACGGGAAGGCCGGCGCGTTTCAGGATGGCGACGATGGCCGGCCCGGCGCCGCCGGATTCGCGAACGAATGTCGGATCGACCGCGGCGGCGACCTCGAGCCGGCCGTCTTCCACCCGCACCGCACCGACATAGCCATCTTCGCCGGCGGCCATGTGGATCGCGCCGGTTTCGTAGGCGGTCGGTCCGTTTTCGACCAGCGCGCCCAGTCCGATCCGCGGCTTGCGTGCGACTGTCTCGCGATACGCCGGTTGGCGTGACCGCAGGGGGCTTTTGAGGCCACTGGCGTCGACCACGATCCTCGTCGCGACCCGGCGATTCCCGCCGTCGCACTGCAGAGCGAGCCGGCGGCAGTCGCCTTGCTCACCCACCAGGCGCGCCGATGCTCGGGGCAGGAAGGCGGCGCCGGCGGCGATGGCTTCCCGCACCAGGGCGACGTCGAAGGCGGCCCGCGAGACGCTGAAGCCGGCGGGCAATGGCAGCATCGCCCGACGACCGCCTGCGGCGAGCAACATCCGGTCGAAACGGCGCGCCCCGAGCTGCGTGGGCATTGCCTGGAGTCCGAGCTGACCCAGCATGGCGAGCGAGGCCCGGTTCAGCGTCCCCCCGCAGACTTTGTTTCGCGGGAACGACGCCCGATCGACCAGCAATACCGCGAGGCCGCGCAGGGCAAGCTGACGCGCCGCGACCGACCCCGCCGGCCCGGCGCCGACGACGGTGACGTCCCAGGTGCGTCGGTCGACTTCGTCGCGGTCGACGGTGGGTTCAACGGTGGTGGTCGGGTTGCTCATGGCTTGTCCCAACGCATGACGTATCGCATGGGCCAGCGGACCGTGAACCGGGCATCGGGCATGCCCGCCTCGGTAGCGAGTCGGCGCGCTTCATCGAGCGTGAACGCGGCCCGCACGGACTTGACCGCATCGACGTGCACGATGCGGCTGCGAGTCAGCAGGCGGGGGGCGACCGCGGCGAGCAGCATGCCGATCGCCCCGCGGAGCAGGTCGCTGACCAGCACACAGCGCCCCGCCGCCCCGGCCATCCTGCCGAGCACCTCGGTAACCTCATCGCGCGAGAGGTGATGCAGGAACAGCCCGCAGGTCAGCAGGTCGTAATCGCGGGGAAGCGGGTCGCGCAGGACGTCGATGGGGATGAAGTCGACGGCCACGTCGTGCCGCCGGGCCTGCTCGCAAGCATGATCGATCGCTGCCGGGCTGACGTCGCAGCCGATAATGTCCAGGGCGAGCCCGGCCCGGCGGGCGCCGCGGGCGAGGGCGATGGGCACGTCCCCGCCGCCGGTGGCGAGGTCAAGCACACGCAGCGGGCGGTCGAGGTTTGTCGCGAGTTCCGGGATGACCGGCCAGATGCTCGACGCCGTGCGACTGATGCGGTTGATCCGACCGAGCCCGCGCAGCGCCGCACGATGTCGCTCTTCGTCCAGCGACGGATCGTCCATCAATTCGCGGCCAAGCTGCCGCTCGCTGACATCCAGCAGACTCAAGGGCGCGACTCCCGCAATCGGCGTGAAGGAATATGGTAGGTCCCCGTGAAACCCGAAACTTCAAATCCGAAACCCGAACCAGTGTCGCGATGCCCGATTGACC
>CAYFQS010000375.1:0-3897 GCA_964345245.1 uncultured Planctomycetaceae bacterium
TACTACCAGGAAAAGCCATTTATTTTCAGTGGACATATGGGTGGCAGCTGGGGCCGCACTGCATCGTGTCGCGCGGGAGCAGCTCGCCCCATGATCCTTCGGGAAACACGAGAATCATCGGCCGCACGGGCTGCAGCGAGTTGTGCTTCTTCCACAGCTCAATGCGCTGCTGCTGCACGGGCAGCGACCCGATCTCCGCGACCTGCTTGGCCAGCTCGCGCAGGCGATTGCGGTCTTCAGTCGAAATTGAAACAGTCGGCTCAACCATCACAGAACTCCACGGCGACCGCTTCCGGTTTGGAACCGGCGCATGTTAACGACTTTCATCGGGTCACGGTGAGGCCGGGGCCTCCGGCGCGTCCCCGCCCTCGCTGAAGCGAGGCGGGCCGGGGGCGTTTCGGCGCGTCCCCGCTTTAGCGGGGCGCGTTGTTCGTCGTCGGGCGTCCCCGCCCTCGCTGAAGCGAGGCGGGCCGGGGGCGTTTCGGGTTTCGGACTTTCGCGATTACCTCTTAAACACCATCTCCGCGTAGGTCGGCAGGGGCCAGAGGCCGGCGTCGACGCACATCTCCAGGGCGTCGGCCGGCTGGCGCACCGCCAGCAGCGCCGGCTTGAGTCGATCGCGGGCCGCGGCAGCGCGTTCCTCCAGATCGTCGATGGCTTCGATCTCGACCGTGGCGGCTTCCATCTCGGCCGTCGCTTCTACCAGCGCCCTCAACCGGGCGGTGACCTCTTCCAGCGCCGCCCGCGGGCCCGCGTCGTCCGTGCCCACAGCGTTCAGGGATTGAACGGTGTCGGCCAGCCGCCGACTGTATTCGGTCGCCGCGGGGATGATCTGCCGGCGGGCGATCGATCGCGCCGCCCGGCACTCGATCAGCAAATCCTGGGCGTAGTGCTCGTAGGACGTATCCAGCCGGGCTTCGTACTCGATCTTGCTGAGCACGTTCTCCCGCTCGAACAGGGCGATCGCGTCCTCCGTTCGCGTGGCCCGGTAGGCGTCGATGCTGTCGGGCAGGTTGGGCAGGCCTCGCTTCTCGGCTTCTTTGACCCACGCCTCGGAGTAGTTGTCGCCGTTGAAGATCACGCGACCGTGCTCATTGGCGATGCGCTTGAGTATCTTCTGGGCCGCGGCGTGGACGTTCTTCGCCTGCTCCAGTTCGTCGGCCATCTCGCGGAGCACGTCGGCCACGATGGTGCTGAGCACGAAGGCCGGCCGGGCCACGGTGACCGCGGACCCGGGCGTGCGGAACTCGAACTTGTTGCCCGTGAAAGCGAAGGGCGACGTGCGGTTGCGGTCGGTCACGTCCCGCGGCAGCGGCGGCAGGGCGCTGACGCCCAGGCGAATCGTCTCGCCGCCTTTCGATTTCTTCGGCGGGCCCTTCTTGAGCTGCTCGATGATGTCGTTGAGCTGGTCGCCGAGGAAGGCGCTGATGATGGCCGGCGGGGCCTCCATCGCCCCGAGGCGATGGTCGTTGCCCGAGTCGGCCACGCTCGCCCGCAGCAGCGGAGCGTACACGTCGATCGCCCGAATCACCGCGCAAAGGAAGACCAGGAACACCTCGTTCTCGTGCGGCGTCTCGCCGGGATCGAGCAGGTTCGCCCCGCGGTCCGTCGCCATGGACCAGTTGATGTGCTTGCCCGATCCGCCGAGGGTCTTGAACGGCTTCTCGTGCAGCAGGCATTCCATGTTGTGCCGCTCGGCCACCTTCCGCAGCGCCTGCATCGTGAGCTGGTTGCGGTCCGCGCCGACGTTGACCGGCGAAAACACCTGGGCGATCTCGAACTGGTGCGGCGAAATCTCGTGGTGCTGCGTCTTGGCCGAGATGCCGAGCTTCCACAGCTCCGTGTTCAACTCGTGCATGAACGACGCTGTGTCCTCGTGCACCGCCCCGAAATAGTGCACGCTCATCGCCATCCCCTTGGGCGAGGGTGCGCCGAAGAGCGTCCGGCCGGTCTGGAACAGGTCGATCCGAGATTCGTAATGCTCGCGGTCGATCAGGAAGTACTCCTGTTCGGCGCCGAGGGTGGCGAAAACGCGCCGCGTCTTCTCGTCGCCCAGCGCCCGCAGCACGCGGATCGCCTGCCGGTGGATCGCCTCGTTCGCCCGCAACAGGGGCGTCTTGTAATCCAGCGCATCCCCGCGGTAGGAGCAGAACGCGCTGGGGATAAACAGCGTCACGTTGTCGCCGTCCTCTTTCACGAAGACCGGCGACGTGTAGTCCCAGGCCGTGTAGCCACGGGCTTCAAAGCTCTCGCGCAGCGATCCCGAGGGGAAGCTCGACGCATCCGGCTCCCCGCGGATCAGGTCCTTGCCGCTGAACTCCATCAGAATGTGACCGTCCGGCGTGGGGGAGATGAACGACTCGTGCTTCTCCGCCGTGAGCCCGGTCAGGGGCTGGAACCAGTGACAGTAGTGCGTGGCCCCGCGCTCCACCGCCCAGTCCTTCATCGCGTTGGCCACGACGTCCGCCACTCCCGGTTCCAGGTCTTCGCCCCGCTCGATGGTCGCGATCAGGCGCTGGTACGTGCGTTTGGGCAGCCGCTCGCGCATGGTGGCGAAGCTGAACAGGTTCTTCCCGAACAGCTCCAGCAGTGATTCCTCGGTCCCCGCCCAGGGGGATATGGGCTTCTGTACAGTCATGTCAGACGTTTCCTTTCGCTTCGGCAAGTAATCAATCCAATTCCTCTGCCGCGGATTCGAGTGGTGCTCGAATCGACGAGCAGATCAAACGTAAGTCTCGCCCCGATCAGGCCCCTTCGACCGCGGCCTTCAGGTTGGCGAAGTGCTTGACGATCCGCTCTCGCGCGTCCGCGTCGAGCTGGCTCTCCGCCTTCCGGCCACGGATGTCGGCCACGAACGCCTTCGCCCGGCTCAGCGCGTCGGTGTCCGGCGCCATCTGGTCCCGCTTCTCGCGGTTGGCGAGCTTCGGCGTGAAAAACTCCTCCCGCATGAACGTGATCGTGTGCTCCTCGCCGAGGTAGTCCTGCCCCGGCCCCTTCTCGATCAGCATCTCGGTGCCGAGCGTCTCGTCGCTGACTTCGATGCCCCGCAGCACGCGCTGGCACATGCCGAGAATCTCGTTGTCCACCGCCAGCTTCTCGTAAGACACGGTGAGGTCGGCTTCCATCAGGCCCGCGATGTCGTGGATGTAGTTGGCCCCGGACATGGCCACGAGCACGCTCGACAGCGCGCTTTCGTACGCCGCCTGCACGTCCACCGCCTTCGAGTCCGTCGTGCCGGCGGTGGAATACAGCGGCAGCTCGAAGTGCTGGGCGAGCTGGGCGACCGCGGCGTTGATGATGCCTCGCTCGATCGGCCCACCGAGGTGGTCCATCGTGTGCAGGTTCGTGATCGACCCCACGCTGCCGCAGATGCCCGGCGCGCCCTTGTTCACGCACTGCACGAGGGTGATCCCGGCCAGCGTTTCCGCGATGTGCGTGAGGATGTTCCCCGCCAGCGTGATCGGGGCCGTCGTCCCGCAGATCGGCTCCGTCGGCACCACGACCGGCAGCCCCTCTTCCGCGAGATAGCAGGTCATCTCGCCGTAGTGGTCGTCGATCTTGAAAGGGCTGATGATCAGCGTGATGAACGAGACGAACGGCTCGGCCCGCAGGGCCTGCTTCGAGCCGGCGATCATCTCCGCCATCTCCACCACCTGCTTGCAGCCGGACAGCGTGTAGATGCCGCCCATCACGTGCTTCGTCGTGTTGTCGAAGGCGTGGAAGAAGCGATTGACGTCGATGTCTTCGGAATTCTCGATCTCGTTGGGGAACACGTTGATCGTGAAGACGTGGATGTTCTCAAGGGCCTCGACCATGCGGGCGTTGAGGATGACGTCCGCCGTGGTGGAAGGCCGCTGCTTGCCCGTGTCCGGATCGAGCACCCGGATCGCCGTGCCC
>CAYFQS010000376.1:0-3895 GCA_964345245.1 uncultured Planctomycetaceae bacterium
AGGGCCACGCCCGTGTTCGCCCCGTCCTGGCTGAGCATGACGCCGGCCACCTTCGTGGCGTGATCGCTGACCGTCAGCCCGCCCGGCTGGGCCGTCATCTGCCCTGCCGGCAGGGCGCTGTGCTGGGCCTTGGGGATGCCCGACTCGAGCTGGCCGATGTTCACGCCGTCGCCGTCGGCAGCGACGCTCACCATCGCGAGGTCGGCCGGCGTGGCGTTGATCACGTCCACCGATTCCTCGAGGGCCCAGGAGGAACAGGCGAATGTGGCGATGATCGTGGCGAGGGCGAGCGGGAGACTGCGACGTGCGGATACCGTAAAGCTCATACTCTTTACCTTTCTCCAGACCGCTGCGAGTCGTTTGCCCAAAGCGTCCCACCGCGGGCCCTGCGATGCATTCGTTCCGCACGGTGCGGGGGCGAAACCTGTCACGGGTATCCTACCACAGCATGGGCGAGAGGGAAGTGATGCGAAGCTTTTTCTTTTTGGTAACTAGAAACTCACGCTTTATTTACAAGGCCGGAAAAGCCGCTTTGCAACTCGCACGACGCTCACCGCAAATCGGGATTCAGCAAGTCGAGCACCTTGGTGTGGAGCGAATCGTTCAGGAAGAACGCCGGTCCGTGATGCGAGGCGCCCGGGATGATGCGCCGCCTCGACGAAACGCCGACCGTTTCGTCACGTTCGTGCAGCCGTTTCGCGTGCCGTGGCGAGGCGACCGAGTCGTCACGGCGTGGACGCTGAAGATCGGCGGCGAGCCGGGTCCTCCACGGCGGTGCGAATCCAGCCACGCCGCGGGCTCGTCGACGCTTACAATGGTGAAAATGAATGACGCGCCCGAATATTTTTATCAGCAGGCCGCGGCGATTCCCTATCGCCGCCGGAGCCGGCGTTTCGAGGTGATGCTGATCACCACCCGCAAGGGCAAGTGGATCATTCCCAAGGGCATCGTCGAGCCGGAGCTGACCGTTCGGGAGTCCGCCGCTCAGGAGGCGCTGGAAGAGGCCGGGGTTCGCGGCACGGTGAGCCGGCGGGCGATCGGCCGGTTCGAGTACGAAAAGTGGGGCGGCCTCTGCCGGGTCGAGGTCTATCCACTCCGTGTCGATACCGAGTTGGCGCAGTACGACGAGCAGGATTTCCGGGAGCGTGAATGGCTCACCCCGACCGAAGCCGCCGCTCGCGTGCAACTGCCCGATGTTGACAAGATGATCCGCGAGCTCCGTCGATTCGTGGATGCCCAGTCTCCCGCGTGCGAGTGAAGTGCCGACGATGATACGGATTTTGGAAGATTCAAAGACGGTCGCGCCATGGGCAAGGCATCCGGACGTGTCGGGAATCCCTGCCCGCGTCGGTCCGGTGACGGGCGAACTCAATCGCGATCCCGGCCGCGCCTGGCCATCGCGCCCGGCCCCGGGGGTGTACCCCAAGTCGGTAAGGCCCGCGGGTCCGCCATGCGGAGTGGGATTCTCCCGATTGTCCTCGCCGGCACATGAAAAAGGCAGCGACGCGTGGGCGTCGCTGCCGGGAATGGTCGTGATGGAGGGCGGATCAGCCCTGATCGGCTTCCGCGTTGGGCCGGTACGCGTAACGCCGCTTGAGCGGCTTGACCACCATGCCGCTGCGGAGGGCCTTCGTCGAGACCTTCACCCGCTGGGTCTTGCCGTCGACGATGGCGTTGACGGTCTGGATGTTCGGCCGGAACGTTCGCTTGGTCTTGCTGGTGACCTTGCGGCCGACGCCGCCGAGATACTTCGCCTTACCGCGGTAGCGCAGAGAGCGTCCGCTGCGGGTCCGGCGGCCGGTAAACTGACATACGCGAGGCATGGCTGCGATCCTTTAATGGTCCGTTTCGTCAAAGTGCGTCAGTATAAGCCCCCGCGGGAAAATCGCAAGTCCACCCTTGCATCCGCCGACCCGCTGTGGCATACTACAGGGCTCTGATGTGGTCGAGAACCGCTTTTTGCCGGAAGGATTATCGCGCATGCCGATTCGAATCAAAGCCCGTTCGGGGGAAAGCGCCGAGCAGATGCTGCGGCGTTTCAAGAAAATGTGTGAGAAGGAAGGCCTGACCAAGGACGTGAAGAAGCACGCCTATTACGAGAAGCCCTCCGAGCGACGTCGCCGCGCCATGCGAAAGAGCCAGAAGCGCATGGTCCGAGGCGGCCGCTGATCACATTTGTTCATTCGGCATTGCTGCCGGCCCCATCGCGCTGCCCGCCGTTTCCGCGCATGGGACCGGCGTCTTTGTTGGCACGACGAATCCGAACCTCCCGTCATGAACAACCGTAACGAACATGCCGAAGGCGCCGGTTCTCAGAGCGGTTCCCAGCGATTCGCCTGCCGCGCCGCCCGCCTGCTGTCGGACAATGCGTGCGAGGACGTTGTCGCCCTCGATGTCCGGGGCATCAGCCAGGTGACCGACTTCTTCGTGATCGCCACCGGCACGAGCGAGCGCCAGATGCGGTCGGTGCTCCAGGATCTCGAGCGGCTGGCGGAGTTGGACGACGAAGGCATCTATGGCAGCAACGCCAAGCAGGGCGGGTCATGGCTGGTGCTGGACGTCGTCGACGTGGTGGTCCACCTGTTCACGTACGAACAGCGGGCCTACTACGACCTCGCCTCGTTGTGGGGCGACGCTACCCGCGTGGACTGGCGGTCGGTCACGACGCCGGGCGAATTCGCGGACATCCGGGCCCGGATTGCCGCCCGACGCCGCCCGGACAGTGCCGCGGGTTGATCGCGGGTTCCGGTTCGGCTCCGAAGCGCCCTATAATCGTGTGGAGTGCGATCATGCTTAGAAGAGTCATGCGAGCCAAAATCCACCGCGCCACCGTCACCGAGGCCGACCTCGATTACGTCGGTTCGATCACGATCGATCAGGACCTGCTGGACGCCGTGGGCATCCTGCCCAATGAAGCCGTGGTCATCGCCGACATTGACAATGGCGAGCGACTGGAGACCTACGTCTTTGCCGGCGAGCGGGGCTCAGGCGTGATCGGGATCAACGGCGCCGCCGCCCGGATGGTCGAAGTCGGGCACAAGGTCATCATCATCGCCTACGGCTACGGCACCGATGCGGAGTTGGAAAGCCACGAAGCGAAGGTCATCGTCGTCGACGAAGACAACCGTATCGACAAGCGGCTGTCCTACCCCTGTCACCTGCCGGCCCCCGCGATCGTGTGAGCGGGCTGCCCGGCCGCGAGTTAACGTCCGATGGCCCGCCGGAAGCAGAAATCGAACAGAATCTCCCATTCCCGCTGCTGAATCCGCCGACAGAAGTCGGCGAGTGAGTTCTCTGCGGCAGCGGCCTGCTCGCACAGATCAACGAACGTGAACGGGTCCCACGGGTTACTGTCGAGCAGTTGATTCAGCGCGTCCGGCCCGCCGGCGCCCTCGATGATGCGCCCCGCGCTCTCGCGCAGTTGCGGGAAGATGTCGTGGTCACCCACGCGGTTGAACCAGTACTTGGCGTTCGAGTAGTCCGGTTCCCGGCGGTGCATGATGCCGTGCCAGTAACTGCCGGTGGGCGTGTCGATGCTTTGGCTGATGCGGTGGGAGGCGTCGAGGAAGTTGTGCAGAAGCCAGACGCCGCTCACGCAGGCCATCGCCATGTCGCGGTCGACGACCTGCACGTCGGCGAAGGCGGCGTCCGCCGTCAGGGACGCCAACTCGGCTCGCCTGTCGTCGTGCGGCTCGCCGGGGCCAAGCGGCATGAACCGATCGCCTTTAATCAGCGGCCCAAAGACCGGCCCGTAATCCTGGGGAGCGAATTCATGCATGGCGCCTCCTTCATCTTGCGGGAGCGGTTGCGTTCAGAAGACGATAGGACGCTCCGTCGAACGGATGCAATCGCGGTGACCAGAAGAATCCCGGCCAGGTTTGAGTCGGTTCCCGCT
>CAYFQS010000377.1:0-3880 GCA_964345245.1 uncultured Planctomycetaceae bacterium
GCGCCGGCCGCTCCCATCACCGCCGTCACGACACAGATGGAGAGAATGCGCACAGGAAGAACTCCGTTGAACAGTGTACGGCGATTATTCTCATGCTTGACCGGCGCCCGTGCAAGCCCGAGACGCGGCAGTCATCCATCGACCGCGCCCGTCAGGTTCGGCGCTCGGCCCGCTCTTGCCGCGAGTTCTACTCGTGCGTGGAGGAAGGTTGGGAGAGGGCGGCGTTCCCGCGCGAATCGTCCGCCTGCGCGCCGCCGGGCAAAGCATGCGACGCAAGATCGCCGAACATGCGAAGGGGCGCGGTGATCGAGAGGTTCATCCGTTGCCGGCCCCGGTCCAGCGAGCCGGCGATCATCAGCGGGCCGACCACGGCCTCGGCGTCGTCTGCGGCGAGTCGCTCCGGCGGGGCGGTCGACCAGCCCCCGCCGGTCCAGACGCCGATGGCGATGAGGCACGCCGCAGCCGCGGCGCCGATTCCCACGCCTTTGCCGATGCGGGCGAGCACGGTTCGCGTATTTGCCGGCCGCCATTTGTCCAGCGTCGCCTCGGCAAACGCCTCCGCGTCGCGCAGGGGCCGCCGGCCTTCCGAGGCCAGTTCCCGGTACGCCGCCGACTCCTGCTGCCACAGATCGGCGAACGCCGGGTCATCGCGGCGCAACTCGCTCACGCGATGCTCATCATCACGCGAGGCCTCGCCGTCGCGGCAGGCATCCCAACGCTTTTCGTCATGTTCGTTCATCATGGCGCCGTCACCTCGAAGGTAGGGCTCAGTTGCTTCCGCAGTGCGGCCCGTGCCCGATGCAGATGGCTCTTGACCGTGCCGGCGGGCATGGCCATCACTTCCGCCGCCTGCTCCACCGACAGTTCCTGCTGGTGGAACAGCACGATGGCGGCACGCTGCGGCTCGGTCAGCGTGGCGATGGCGTCGTCCAGTTGCTTTCGCAGGACCGCCCGACTGTCGTCGTCCGCCACCTGCCGGGCCGGGTCGCGAGACCGGCTCACCTCTCGCTCGAAATCGTCGACCGGCGTCATCCGCCCGTTCTTGCGGATGTGGTTCATGTACAGCCGGCGGGCGATGGTCAGCAGCCACGTCTTCATCGTGTACCGCGGGTCGAAACGCTCGGCGCTTCGCAACACCCGCACGAAGGTTTCCTGGGCGAGATCATCGGCGAGGTGCTCCCGGCCGCTCAATCGCCTCAGGAACCGTCGGACCATCGCCTGGTAGCGGTCGACGAGTTCGGCCGCGGCCGGACGGTCGCCCTGCGCCACCCGTCGGGCGAGTTCACCGTCGTCGGCATTCGACAAAGACGAGTCGGTCACGGCGCCTCAGCATACCCACGAACCGGGGGAAAGGTTGCAGTCACGGGATCAAGCCCGGCCATGGCGAGCATTGCCGGCGCGAGGCCCGCCCTGGCCTGCATTCGCAGGCCCCACCTGTCACGCATGCTTGCCCTTCAGCGCCATGCCGAAGTATTCACGGGCGTTGTGGAAGCAGATGTTCTCGACGACCTGGCCGAGCATGTCCATGTCATCCGGCAGTTCACCGGCCTCCACGTCCCGGCCGAGCAGATCGCACAGGACCCGCCGGAAGTACTCGTGACGGGGGTAGCTCAGAAACGAGCGGCTGTCGGTGAGCATGCCCACGAACCGGGTGAGCAAGCCGAGCTTCGACAGGGCGTTAATCTGCCAGGTCATGCCTTCTTTCTGGTCGAGAAACCACCAGCCGCTGCCGAACTGAATCCTGCCCGGCGTCCCCCCGCCCTGGTAATTGCCGATCATGGTCGCGAAGAGATAATTGTCGGCGGGGTTCAGGTTGTAGAGGATCGTCTTGGGGAGTTTGCCGCGGTCGACGAGCTTGCCGAGGTAGTTGCTCAGCCCCTCGCCCTGCGGGTAGTCGCCGATGGAATCGAACCCGGTGTCGGGGCCGAGCTCGCGCACGGCCCAGTCGTTGTTGTTCCGCATCGCGCCGAGGTGCATCTGCTTCGCCCAGCCGGCGTCGGCGTCCAGCTCGCCGAAGAGCAGCATCATATAGATCAGGAACTGCTGCTGCTCGTGCGGCTCGACGACGAGCCCGCTGCGCGCGCGGTTGTAGATCGCGGTGGCGTCGGTTTCATCGCAGAACACGTTCGGCAAGTGCGTCAGCCCGTGGTCGGAAAGGCGACTGCCCATTTCGTGGAAGAACCCGTGCCGCTGCCGGATGGCGTCGACGAAGCCGGACAGGTCGGTGCAGTCCACGCCGGCGACATTTGCGAGCTGCTCGACGTAGGCGTTGAAGGTTTCAGGGTTGGCCACGTTCGCCGCCTTGTCCGGACGGAATGCCGGATAGACCGCGGTGTCGGGCAGGGGCGAATGCTCGGCGAGCTTGCGGTGATGCTCCAGGGAGTCGGCCGGATCGTCGGTCGTACCGATCAGGGCAACGTTGAACTTCGCGAGAATGTCGGCCACCGACATCTGCCTGAGCTGACGGTTGGCTTCCTCCCAGACCTCCTTCGCGGTGTCTTCGCTCAGCAGCACGTCGATGTCGAAGTACCGCTGCAGTTCCAGGTGCGCCCAGTGGTGCAACGGGTTGCGGATCGTGTGCGGCACGGTCTTCGCCCAGGCGAGGAACTTCTCCCACGGGTCGGCGTCGCCGGTGCAGTACCGCTCTTCCACGCCGTTGGATCGCATCGCCCGCCACTTGTAATGATCGCCCTCGAGCCAGACCTCGAAGAGGTTGTCGAAGGTGCGGTTCGCCGCCAGATCAGCCGGGGGCAGGTGGCAGTGGTAGTCGTAGATCGGCTGGTCCGCGGCGTGATCGTGGTACAGCTTGCGGGCGGTGTCGCTGGTCAGCAGAAAGTCGTCGTTGATGAAGGTCATGGCTCTCCAAGGGCAGAGGTCAGGGATCAATCACATCGTACAAAAAGCCGTCTGCGGCTCAGCCGCGCAGGCTTATTCACATGCTAAGCCGCAAGCGGCGGGCATGTCGAGCGCCGCCCGGTGCGGTCATTGTTCGATGGGAGGCAGGACACGAGCGGGAATACCACCGCCGGGGCCTGGTCGAGAGCATGCCCGATCGCCCCGAGTCCGGCAATCGTGATCCGCGGCGGGTTCACTGACGACAGTGGCGATGCCGGCGTTCGAGTTCATCCCCGCAGGGATTGGTCCGTTGGGATTCGCCTTCCGCGAGGAATCCATCGAGCACTTTGGCCGGCGTCGCGCCGGTCAACCCTGTCCGGAGATCAATGCCCATGGCGAGCAGGTTCTGCTGGGCCAAGGGGCCGATCCCCCCGACGAGCACGAGCTGCACCCCGAGCTGCCGCAGCCAGTGCGGCAGGGATTCGCATTCGCCGGTGTCGGGGCGATTGAGCGTCCGCGGCTGGTCGACACGGCCAGCCGCGAGGTCGACCTCGTAAAGCACGACCGCGTCGGCCCGGCCGAAGTGCTCGCAGAATCCACCGTCCTGCACGGGAATCGCCACGCGGGTCGTCGTCGATTCGGATTGTGCATCAGGTGTGTTCATGGCAACCGTGCGCCTCGTGGCCATCAGCATGGTTGCACACGTTCCCCGTTAATTCAAGCGATTGGCCGAGCCAGGCTTCCACAATCTGCCCCGGTTGATCGACATCAGCGCCGACGACGACGTCGATCCCGCGGCCTTCGAGTCCGCCCTTCGCCCCCGCGCCCAGCCCGCCGACGATGACAAGCTCCACGCGGCGGGCCTTCAGCAGCGACGGGAATCCGCGGCAGCCGTGCCCGCCGCCTCGGTCGGCATCGAGCCGCTGCGACCGCAGCACGCAACGCTGTTCCAGGTCGACGTCGAAGACGATGAATCCCTCAGACTGTCCGAAGTGTCGGCTGAACGTTTCGCCGATCACCGGCAACGCAATACGCATGAAAACCT
>CAYFQS010000378.1:0-3867 GCA_964345245.1 uncultured Planctomycetaceae bacterium
TATCGCAATAACTTGCGGACTAAGTTCATGGCATTCGTTCCTGACACCTTTTCTGCACCAGGGCGGATGACGCTACAGCAGCTTTAAGATAACCTATACTGTTTCAGACCGGCCGGGTAGCTCAGTTGGTAGAGCAGCGGCCTTTTAAGCCGCGGGTCCTGGGTTCGAGTCCCAGCCCGGTCATTTTCCCGTTGTTCAATTGATGGTTCCGGAGGCCTTGGAGGTCGGGGCCCGAGTGGCCGGGCAACCGGGAGGTGGTCAACTGCCGTGTCTCGCGGTAACGTGTCGCGCTCCAGTGTGAAGGAGTTGTCGATGGCGGCTGAGATGACAAGCGTTGAACGGGTGAACGCCTTCCTCGATCGGCGGGACCAGGACCGGATTCCTCGGGCCGACGGGTACTGGCGCGAAACCATCGAGCGGTGGAAGAGCGAGGGCATGGCTGAGGGCGAGCACGAGACGTTGCTCCGCCGCGACTTCGCTCATGCCGGGTGGAGCTGGCCCGTGCCGTACCCCGGTCGGCGCGAGGTGCTCGAAGAGGACGACGAGACGGTGGTGATTCTCGACCGCATGGGCAACACCCAGCGCTGGTGGAAGAACCGCTCGGGGACGCAGGAACACATCGCCTTCGGCTGCGACAGCGCCGAATCGTGGCACGAGATCTACAAGCCGGCGCTGCTGGCGGAGAATCCGTCGGCCGACATCACGAAGATTCGCGAGAAGTACCGCCAGGCCCGTGAGGCGGGGCTTTGGATCAGCTACGCCGGGATCGAATCGTTCGAGGCGATGCGGCAGCTCGTGGGGGACGAATGCCTGCTGATGGCGATGGCGGCGGAGCCGGAGTGGGTTCGCGACATGAGTCGCACGTACACCGATCTGATCCTGGCCGACTACGAGCAGTGGGTCGAGGCCGGCTGCGAACCGGACGGGGTATGGGTGTACGGCGACGTGGGCTACAACCCCCAGCCGTTCTTCTCGCCCGCGACGTATCGGGAGACGATCTGGGCGGACCACGCCCGGCTCGCGAAGTGGGCCCACGACCGAGGCGGTCGGTTCGTGTATCACACCGACGGCAACGTCCAGCCGCTGATCCCGCTTTTTCTCGAGGCGGGCTTCGACGCGATCCAGCCGATGGAGGCAAAGGCCGGCATGGACGTGCGCAAGCTCTCTCCGGCGTGCGGCGATCGGTTGAGTTTCTTCGGCAACATCGACATGACCATCGCGATCACCAATGACCCGGCGAAGATCGAGGCCGAGGTCATCAGCAAGCTCGCCGCGGGCATGGAGCGAAAGGGCTACGCGTATCACTCCGATCACTCCGTGCCCCCGCAGGTGAGCTGGGAGAGTTACAAGCAGATCCTGCGTCTCGTCGACGAGTACGGCGTGTACGCCTGAGGATTGGCATCGGGGATTCGGGAAGGTCGACCGTGTGTTTCCGGCTTGCCGGACTCCCTATAACCGCGGCTCTTCCAACGGCACCGGGCAGATGTCATGGCGTTTGCACGTTTCGCAGGCGACGCCTTCCCAGACGTGGTTGAAGCGTTCAAGAGCGGCGTCAATCAGCTCGGCACTGCGGGTCCACAGCCCGAGTTCGAAGTTGCGGCGGTCGTCGGCCTTGGCCCCGAGACCCGCGCCGGTCAGGTTCGCGCTGCCGAGGTACATCGCCCGGCAGTCGACGATGACGAGCTTGCCGTGCCAGCGCGGACAGCGGCGGATGGTAAGCCCGGCGGGCATGCGGGCCTTGAGTTCGCGCCGCGCGGCGGCGCTGGGCACGCCCGCGTGGAGCACGCGAATCTCCACGCCCCGCTCGCCGAGGCGGTGGAAGTGTTCGATGATCGACGGCGCCCGCCGCCGTTGCGGCGCGGGCGTGAGCATCGCCTTGAGATCCGCGGTCGCGATCTCCAGCGATGATCTCGCGGTGAGCAGGCCGTCCGAGACCACCCGCTGCAAGTGATCGGCGTCGGCGACGAGTTCGGCCTGTCCACGCGGGCGATCGGCCATGTTTCCTACATCGACCGAACCTGGTGGATCGCACGATTCTGCCGTGCACCGGCCGGGGCCGGGGGCAAGCAACGACTGCATCATCGGCCGGCAATGGTCCGAATCCCGCGGCGTGCGGACGACGTGCGGGCAATCGCCGCTGAGCCGATCAGTCGAGGTTGCCTTGCACGATGTCCTTGTACTGCTTCAGGAAGAAGCGGGTCCAGGCGAGGCGGTCGCGGTCTTTTCGGCCGCGGTCTTCGCTCCAGGCGCTGGTGGCCTCGTTGAGCTGCTGCTCGGTGAAGGGCATCGCGTCGAACTTGGCGAGCATCTTCTGCTGCCGGGCGGAGCCGGCTTCCGCGGCCTGGATCGCCTTCCACGCCTCACGCAGCTCCTGGTGCACGTCCATCGCCATGGCGTGCAGCACGGTCGGTATGGGGCCGAAGTAGCTGGGCGTGCCGGGCGGGAGGGGCTCGGCGATCTCGAAGGGATTCACCGAATCGATCAGGTGTTCGTGGTACTGCTGGTACATATCACGGCGGACGGGCGCCCGGCGCAGCTCGAACTGCTCCGGGCCCTTCAGGCCGTCCACGGTCGCGCCGGTGTGGAAGTTCCACAGGGCCTGGCCTTCGGTCGACAGCACGAACTTCACGAACCGGATGGCGAGTTCACGATGGGTGGCGCCGCGAAGGACGGCGACAGGGTCGGCGGAGAAGGCGGTCACGCCGGGCGGGGCGATGTAATGGATTCGCGGCAGCGACTGGCCGTCAGGGCCGGTGACGATCTCGGAAGGCCCCATGATCTGCGACTGCAGCCGGCCGTAGAAGTCGATGCACATACCCGCCGCCGCCTCGCCGGAGGACACGTCGAGCGGCACCTTCTGGGAACTGCTGGTGAAGTAGCGGGCGTTGGCGCAGATGCGGCGGAGCGTCGCCCAGCCCACGTCCCAGCCGTAGTGCTGCATGATGATGTCGTAGGTCTTGCGCACTGACCCGCTGTGCGACGGGTCGCCCATGGCGATCCACCCGACATAGCGGCCCTCGGTCAGGTCGGACCATTTGACCGGCGGCTGCATGCTGCGCAGGTGGAGCACGTCGTTGTTGTAGACGATGCCGAAGCTGGAGAGGGCCGCGCCCCACCAGTGGCCGTCGGGGTCGTAGAGCTTGTTCCCGGCCACGTCCTGCGTGGGGTAGACTTCCTCGATGAACTCGGGGTCGAGTTCGATGGGCTGGGTGATGGTGATTCGGCGTGGCTTGTGGTCGCGGCCGACGTACTCGAAGCCGCGCTTGAACTTGGCGTCGAACATGTAGTCGCCGCCGCCGAAGCACACGTCGTAGCCGGCGCCTTCGTCTTCGGTGCCGGCGTCGGCCGCGGCCTCGTACTGGGCGAAGAGCATCCGCTCGATTTCACTGGTGCCGAAGGCCCGCCAACTGATCTCGACCGGCTGGCCGTGCCGCTCGGCATGCCAGCGGTTGAAGGCCCGCTCGAACTCGTAGCGGATCTGCTCGTTGTGCGGCGTGATGACAATCAGCCGCTGAGTGGCGGCGTCCTCCGCCACGTCGACGACCTGCGCGGTGAACGCCCCCCAGACCACCGGCAGACCGACGACGACGGCGAGCAACACGAGAATGACGATACGGGGAATCCAGTCGCGCATGGTGCACGGTAGTTTACCGAAGCATCGGCGATGTCGCACGACGTTAACGCGATTCGAACAAAGCTGCGGTCCGGCTTGGGGGAAAGGCAGAAAGGCACAGCGGATCCGGACCTTCGCTTCGCTGCGGTCCGGCTTGAGTGGAAGGAAGGCACTTCGTCTCTTCGTCTCTTCGTCTCTTCCCTTCCTCCACCGCGCTTGACTTGATCGGTGTTTGCCGCTGGAATGGTCGGCTG
>CAYFQS010000379.1:0-3846 GCA_964345245.1 uncultured Planctomycetaceae bacterium
ACGCTGCAGCCGCGCAGCCGCGAGCAGCGCGAGGATATGACCATCGAGCACCGCCGACAGATCGAGCATGACCGCGTGGTCAAGCACACCGTGGTCACGCGTCCGACGGGCGAGCAGCGGTACGTGGAGAGCTTGCGGCTGTACTATGTCGACGAACTTGCCGCCATGTTCGATGCGGCGGGGCTTGAGGACCCGTCGTTCTTCGGGTCGACGGCGGGCGAACCGCTGACTGATGAATCGAAACGCATGATCGTGACCGCGAGCAAACGCTGAGGATTCGTTGCCGAAGCTGACCGTCTATTCGTCGCCGTATGCAGCCGTGCGTGGCATGGCGCGGTCGGCGTGGCTGGACGCGCTGGGGCGGGGCGAGGCGCCGGCGGGGTTCCCCGCCGTGGATCGGACGCTGGTCCCGGCGGGCGAAGACAATCCGTACGTGGATCGGGCGAAGCTGGTCGAGTCGCTGGGGTCGGCCGGCGCGGCGCTGGGCGGAGAACGGCCCCACCGGATGCGCCGGGTGCTGCGGGGCGAGGGGCGCATGATCATCGCGGGACAGCAGCCGGGGCTGCTGCTCGGGCCGATGTACGGACTGCTCAAGGCGATCACCGTGGTGGCGGCGGCCGAGCGGTGGGGCGGGGAAGCGGGGGATTCGCCGCTCGTGCCGGCGTTCTGGATGGCCACCGAGGATCACGACATCGAGGAAGTGAATCACTGCTACGTGCGTCGTCGGCGGTTCACGTGCGATCATGCGGAGATGACGGATGTGCGCGGCCGGCCGCCGGTCGGCTGGCTGCCGCTGGCGAAGTGGAAGCAGCCGTTGCTGCGGTTCCTCGCCGATGCCCTGGCGACCGCGCCGCATTGCGACTGGGTGCTGGAGGCGGTGGCGGAGACGCCCTTCGACGACTACGGCCGGATGTTCGGGTCGCTGCTGGGGCGGGTGCTCGATGAGCGAGCGATTGCAATCGTGGATCCCATGCGGATGCGCGAGCTGCTCGCGCCGCCGCTGGCCGACCTCGTGGAGCGCTGGCCGGACGTAATGAACGCCTTCGAGCAGGGGGCCGAGGCGATGCGGGCCGCGGGGTTTGATCCGCCGATCGAGCGCGTCGGGCTCTTCGAGTTCGCGGACGGTCGACGGAAACACTGCGCGGTTGATCGCGAGGGATTCGTGTTTTCGACGGGCCGAGCGAGCTTTGTGGAGGCGGCGGACATGATTCGCGACGAGCCGGCGCGCTTCTCGCCCGGCGCGGCGATTCGCCCGGTGGTACAGGACGCCGCCTTGCCCGTGGCGGCGACCATCGGCGGGCCGACCGAACTGCTCTACCTCTGGCAGATCGATCCGATCTACGACGTGCTCGGCGTCCAGCGCTCGCGCCTCGCCATGCGGATCAGCGCGACCTTCGCGGACCGGGGACTCGCGGAGCGGGCGGAGGCGGTCGGCCTGACAGGCGCCGGACTGCTCGATGCCGGCGAACGTCTGGAGCGGCTCAAGCCGCGCCGGGCACTCGATGCCGACGATCTTGACGACCTCGCCGCGCACGGCCGACAGTTCATCCGGCGCATCGACTCGCTCGATGTGGGCGGTCAGCGGATCACCGCGGATCGCGCCCGCCGCGCCATCGCATACCATGTGGGCAAGGTGATCGACGTGACCGCGAACGAGCGGCTGTCGCGCCAGGGCCGTGGCAAGGACACCCTCACCGAGATCGCCGACGAGGTGTATCCGTTGGGTGAACCGCAGGAGCGCGTGATGAATCCGATAGAACTGATCGCTCGCTACGGCCCGAGGGTCGTCGAGGCGATGATTGAAACGCTCGGTGCCGAAGCGGGATCCCATCACGTGGTCGAAGTCGCCGGCGACGATGCAAAGGAAGGAACTGCTGAATGAGCGTGGACGTGCTGGTCATCGCGGCGCACCCGGATGACGCCGAGCTTACTGTCGGCGGGATGATCGCCAAGCTCACCGATCGTGGGAAGAGGGTGGGGATCATCGACCTCACGCGTGGCGAGATGGGCACGCGCGGCACGCCGCGGCAGCGGGCCGACGAAGCCGCCGCCGCCGCCGAGGTGCTGGACGTGACCGAGCGGATCAACCTCGATGTCGGCGACGGGCGGGTGAGCGACACGCCCGAGCTGCGCGATCGCCTGATCGTCGAGATACGCCGGCTCCGCCCGTCGATCGTACTCAGCCATTACTGGGACGACCTGCACCCGGACCACGCCGCGACGGGGCAGGCGGTGGGCAATATCATGTATCCGGTCGGATTCGCCAATCACCCGGTCGGCGGTGAGCCGCATCGCCCGAATGAGTTTCTGTTTTTCATGGCGCACTATCCCTTCGAACCGAGCTTCATCGTGGACATCACCGGCTACTGGGACGTGAAGGAGAAGGCGGTGCGGTGCTACGGCTCGCAGCTCGTCGCCGACGGCGGGGGCCCGCCGACCAACATCGGCCGGTCGGACTTCATGGAGCGGCTCGAAGCCCGCGCCCGGTACTTCGGCACGCTGATTCAGACAACGCACGGCGAGCCGCTGCTCGCCCGCCGCCCGGTGCCGATGGATGACGTGATCGAGCACTATCGACCGTTCGAGAAACTTTAGCCGCCGTCGTAAGGAGGCCCCATGCATATTGCTGTTTCCTGTCATCCCACGCAGGGTGGTAGCGGCGTGGCCGCGACCGAGTTGGCCATGGCCCTGGCCAACCGCGGTCACGAGATTCACGTGGTCAGCTACGAGCGGCCGTTCCGGCTCGCCGACCACGACAACATCTACTTCCACCAGGTCGACGTCACGGAGTATCCGCTGTTCCGCTATCCGCCGCACGATCTGTGCCTCGCCAACGAACTGGCGGAAATCACGGTCGAGCACGACCTCGATATCATCCACGCCCACTACGCTGTGCCGCACGCGGTGAGCGCGATGCTCGCCGGGCAGATGACCGAGCGGCCGGTCAAGGTCGTGACCACCCTGCACGGCACGGACATCACGCTGGTCGGCTCCGACCGGGCGTTCTACCGGGTGTGCCGTTACGCGATGATGAACTGCCACGGATTGACCGCGGTCTCGCAGTGGCTGGCGGACCGGACGGTGCGGGAGTTCGAACTGCCGATCACGCCCACGGTGATTCCGAACTTTGTTGACTGTGATCGCTTCACCGCGAAGAAGCGGGCGAGCTATCCGGCGGACGGAAATTTGCGGTTCTTCCACGCGAGCAACTTCCGCCCGGTAAAACGGGTCTGCGACGTGATCCGCGTGTTCGAGCGGGTGCATCGCGAGTTGCCCAACGCGCGACTGCTCATGGCGGGCGACGGACCGCAGCGGGGCATAGCAATGGAGCTTGCCGCCGAACTCGAGATCACCGACGCCGTCGATTTCCCCGGAAAGACGCTCGACATCGAGGACGCCTATCGCCAGAGCCACCTGTATTTCCTGTTGAGCGATTACGAATCGTTCGGCCTGTCGGCGCTGGAGGCGATGGCCTGCGGCACGCCGGTGGTCGTCTCCCGGGCCGGCGGGTTGGTCGAGGTGGTGGAGGACGGCGTGACGGGGCGACTGTGCGGCGTGGGCGAGATCGACGCGATCGCCGAGGCGACGCTCGAAGTGGTGCGAGATCGCGGCAAGTGGCAGCAGATGAGCACCGCCGCCATGACCGACGCCCGCCGCCGATTCTGCATGGAGTTGATCGTCCCCATGTACGAGGACTATTACGAGCAGGTGGCCACCCGGGAGACTACATTGGCTCGTTCCCAGAAAGCCGAGGGTTGAGCCGGCGCGACAAAGCCGGGGGCTGAGCAAGCCGCGCCGGCGGCGCTGCGAAGCCTCGGGTCTTCCGGACCCCCACCCCGCCCTCGA
>CAYFQS010000380.1:0-3842 GCA_964345245.1 uncultured Planctomycetaceae bacterium
TACGATCTCTCATTGAAGTCCCGCCCGACCGCCTGTCGGAGATCGGGCGAGAGTTCACGGCTCGTCTGTTAATCGAGAACCGCGATCGCATCCTGCAAGGAGAGCACACATGAATACCTCGCTATACGTCGCCTGGCGATCAGACGAGCCGAGCAACGGTCGTTGGGGGCCGGTGGGTCGGTTGGATCACGTCGGGCCTGGCTATCGTTTTCTGTATACGCGGGGAGCGCGGGAGATGAAGGGATTTCAGCCGTTTCCTGGCATGCCCGACCTGGACTCTGTCTATGAGTCCGAGAAGTTGTTCCCTGTATTCGCCAACCGCCTGCTCGCACGCTCGCGGCCGGAGTATGAGGCGTTTCTGGTCTGGGGCGGCTTCGATCCTGACAATCCGCCGGACCCGATCGCGGTGCTGGGTGTGACCGAAGGTCGCCGGGCGACGGACTCGCTGGAATTGTTCCCGTGTCCGATCCCAGATGACGAAGGCTGTTTTGTAAACAAGTTCTTTCTTCACGGCGTGCGTTATCTTCCATCGGCGGCGTTGGAACGAATCAACCAGTTGAAAGCGGATGAGAGCTTGGGGCTTATGCCCGACATCATGAACAGGAATGATCCCAAAGCGGTCGCTGTGCGAACCTGCGATGTTCAGGAGCGATTCCTGATCGGGTATGTCCCCCGGTATCTTGCGCACGACGTGTGGCAGTTGGTCGACCATTGCGATCCCGATTACATGCAACTCTGCGTCGAGCGGATCAACAAGGACGCGCCGCTTCAGCAACGGGTGCTCTGCCGTGTGAATGCGTGCTGGCCGGACGGCTTCCGCCCGTGTGCGAGCGAAATGTTTCAACCGCTCGTGGATGAGATGACACCGATGGCGTCATGAGGTCGGCTGTATGAAAGAACGAAGTCGAACTCGCTGCAGTAGCCCGGTTCCAGTCACTCGGCTACGCAGCAATACACGGCCCCACAATTGCCCCAGACCAGTCCGGCGGCGGCTGCGCGATGCGATGGGGCGGATCAACCCGGAGGTGTCCCCGGAAGTGGCGGGCAAGAGCGGCACGGCAAGGCCTGGCTGATTGAGCGCGACCCGGCGAAGCTGGACGACAACGAGTTCCCGGCGCTGAACCAGTTCCCCGTCATCGAGGACAACCCCGAAAGCTCAGAGGGACGGTAGGCCGGGGGCCGCCGGCCGGACGTGGTGGTTTTCACCAACGGGCTGTTGCTGGGGGAGATCCGGCAGTTGTACGACGTCGAGCGCGCGGTCCGTGATGCCGACGACGAGCAGCGACGGGCGGCGCGGCAGGCGGGGGCGAAGCCGAAGGTGAATGGGTTCTTTGATTGGTTTCGGCAGCAGCAGCGGCGCGTGCTGCCGCGCACCCCGACCGACGAATTCGACCGACTTTTCTTCGACCTCTGGCAGCCCTCAAACGTGACAACCGGATTCCGCATCGATTCATGGAACGGTTACTTCTCTTCGTCGCTTTCCGGCGTTTGGTCTGACGGCTGCTGCTCGGCGGGCTCCTCCGCCGGGGCCTCGGCCGTGTCCATCGCGTTGTCGGGCGCCGCCTCGGTCGGGGCGGCGGCGGCCTTCTGCTGTTGGGAGTTGATCTCGGCGTGGATCACGTCGTAGCGGGCGCCGAGCTTCGCGATCCCCGCGATCGCCACCGGCCGCGGCATGACGTACATCCCGCTCGCCTGGGCGCCGGTCGGATCGGCCGACACCACAAACGTCCCCTGCCCCTTGTAATCGATGTCGAGGCGGTCGGGCAGATCGTACTTCACCCGTCCGGCCTTCTTCGCATCCCGCATGTATCCGGCGAGCAGATGACAGAGCACGCCCTCTTCGAGTCGGTTCTCCGGGTGGACAACGTCGATCTCGATACCGTCGGGCCGCTCGGTCGTCTTGTTGATCGTGATCTTTTCGGTCTTCATCAGGAACGCTCCTTTTCGTCGCGGTGGCTCGACCTTCCGGGGAGGCCGACAAGCGCGGCAGTGTATCGACTTCCGCGTCACATCGCCACGGGCGCAAGGCAATCCGGAGGCGTGCGAACCCGGTGAATCCGGCGGTCGGGAGCTTATCTGGATCGGCTGCGCCAGGGCCGATTCGTGCTAAGATGCCGCGCCCGGGTGCACCCGCCGACCGGGGATGACGATAGTCTTTTCAGAGGTATTCTGGCTGGTATGCCGGCGTCGACCCCGAAGCATCACACCTCGATGATCCGCGTGATCACCCGACACGTGACGCGTCACGAACCGGGCGCCCGGTCGCTGCGCCACCGGTACTGGGGCGAGGCCGGCCCGACGGATGACGGCCCCGTCGACTTCGTCTTCGCGGAAGGGGGACAATCCGTCACGCCCGAGGACGTGTTCCCCCTGCTGCGCTGGGGCGGGCAGTTCGGGTTCATCAGCCGCGACGGGCGGGAGGTCGAGGAACTCTGCCGCCGTCTTCGGCTGCACGGCGGGTACCTGGTCGAGCAAGGGCCGAACACGCTGCCCGCGGGTCTCTGGGGCGTGCGCCATCTCGGGCTGGGCGCGAAGCGCTACTACCTCGTGGCCCGAAAGGTCCTGCTCGTCCCGCCGGGCACGTACACCGACCGGTTCACCTTCAACGTCCGACTCGTGCGCGATCCCGGTCAGCCGACCGGCTACGCGGTGCTCAAACAGGTGCCGAGCTACCAGATGATGGCCCAGCGGCTCAAGCAGCGCTTCCCCAAGGCGTCGGCCGACCTGGTCTACGACCGAACGCACAAGCTGGTCGATCACGTCCTGCCCGTGTTCCTTTCACGGGAGGCGGCGTTCCTGTCGCTGCTGCAGCAGCATCTGCCTGGCGAGTTGCGGGGCAGGGTGCCCCAGCCGCTCGGCGCCGAACGCGGCGGCGGCGGCATGGTCAGCAAGCTCAAGATGCAGTGGATGCGCCTCGGCGGCAGGCCCCTCACGCAGCTTGAATTCGCAAGACAAAGCGCCGAACTGCTCCGCGCCCTGCACGAAGACGTCAAGCTCATCCACCTGGACCTGCGGCTGGACAACGTGGTCATCACGCCCGGCGGCATCGGGTTCATCGACTTCGGCTCGTCGGTGCGGATGGGCGAAGACTTCTCCGCCAGCCCCATGCTGCGGTCGCTGTTCGACGAGATGATGTCCACCTGCCAGGTCCAGCGGGTGATGGGCGAGATGACCCGGACCGGTCGGGCGACCTCCAGTCTCTTCGTCGCGGCCCACCAGAAGGTGGACCGGGCGGCCGATCTGTTCTGCCTCGCCGTGCAGATGAACAACCCGCAAAAGCACCCCGACTTCGCCGGGCTCATCGACTACGACCCGGACAGCGAAGCGGCGAAGAAGATCGAATTGCTCACGAAGTCGATCCTTCGCCCCAAGGACCCGAAGCGGCCGCGGTACATCTCCGCCCGCGACCTGCTCGGGGGCATTGTGCGGATCGAGCGGACGCTGAACGGCAAGACGCCGAAGCGCCGGCGGATGTGAGAGACCGGCCGGTCGCCAAGAAGCCAGCGGAGCGGGAGGGTCACTGGTGGTGGTGGAAACTACTCCACACCTGCTTGCCTTGAGTGAAATCATAATGATATAGCCGTCAGAACAGCAGGAATGCCATGACCGATCTGCTGATTCGCAACCTGGATGACGAGACACTGAGGAGACTGAAGGACCGCGCACAGGCCGCGGGGCGGTCGGATGGCGTGATCCTCACGGCGGACACGCGACTTGCCCACGCCCTGACCGATCACGGGCTTGGGTCGCTGGTGCAGGCGGTGGCGGGCTGACGGTCCGGGGGGCGGGTGGCGAACAGCGCGGCGACGGCAAGGGGGAGCGGGGCGAGCGTCAACAGCATG
>CAYFQS010000381.1:0-3823 GCA_964345245.1 uncultured Planctomycetaceae bacterium
GGGGGGTGGTCGGGGGAGCCCGGGGTGACCCCCCCGGCGGCCCACGATCCGCCCAGCGCCGCCTCGGCCGCCCCCGCCGACCCGGAGACAAACTGGTGTTATCTCTCGAGCGGCACGTGGTCGCTCATGGGCGCGGAGCTCAACGAGCCGCTGATCAACGAGCGGGCCCGGGCCGAGCCGTTCACCAACGAAGGCGGCGTGAACAACACGATCCGCTTCCTCAAGAACATCAGCGGGCTCTGGCTCGTGCAGGAATGCCGGCGGGACTTCGAGCGGCGGGGCAAGGACTACGACTACGAGCAGCTCACCGAAATGGCGCGGGAAGCCGAGCCATTCGAAACCCTCGTCGATCCGGACTACGAGCCCTTCGCTTCGCCCGGCGACATGCTCACGAAGATCGACCAGTTCGCCGAGATGACCAAGCAGCGCGTTCCCGACCGCGAGGGCGATTACATCCGCTGCTGTCTGGAGTCCCTCGCCCTGACGTACCGCCGAACGCTCGCGAGTCTCGAGCGGGTGCTGGACCGGGAGTTCGGCGTGATCCACATCGTGGGCGGCGGGACGCGAAACGAACTGCTCAACCAGATGACCGCCGACGCCACGGGCAAGCTGGTCGTCGCCGGCCCGGCCGAAGCCACCGCCGCGGGCAACGTCCTCACCCAGGCGATGGGCGCCGGGAAGCTCCAGACCATCCGTGAGATTCGCCAGACCGTCGGCGACTCCTTCGATCCGAAGGTTTACGAACCGGGGGATGTGCCCGAGTGGTCCGCGGCGTACGAACGGTATCAACAGGTGGTGAATCGCGAATAGCAATGATGGGGAAGAACGGACCGGCGAAGGCGCCGCGGCCGGCCCCGCTGCGCAGGGCCGACCGTGCCGACGCCGGGGCCTGATCACTCCGGCGCGACCTCGCTTCAGCGAGGCGAGAATCGAGGATGCACGGCCGACTCGCCCCTCCCGTCGACCTGAGCTCGGGGCGAAGGTCGTGTCGAGTCCGAGCGCAGCACCCCAAAGCCGCGCCTCGCGGTGGCGTCTGCGAACCATCGTAGAGTCGGGATCCACACGCGCCGGCCTCCGCCCCCTGCCCGACGCGGGGGCGATGCTCGCGGCCGGGGAGGGCCAGCCGATCATCCGCCCATCCGCCCATCGCGTCCGCGGCGCGAACTCCACCCGGCGGACACGCGTCGAGTATGATGGCGGCGTCCGGGACCGGACTCGCCGGCCGCGTGGCCGGACAGCATTGCCGATTGAGCGCAGCTCATGCCGAAACTTCGCATCAGTCTCGCCAACAAGTGCCAGTTGCTGTTCGGGGCGGCGGTGCTTCTGATCCTCGTCGCGGCCCTGGCCGTGCCGTGGTTGCGGATGCAGAAACTCGTGGACGAGGGCCAGCGTGAACACGCCCGTCGTCTCGCCCTCGAATGGCTGGACGAGACGATTCACCTCGGCCGAGCCATCACCACCACCGACGCCGAGGAAGACGTGCTCGCCCCGCAGGAAGCGCGCTCGCTGCGTCTGCGGCTCTTCGAATACGAGCACTTTCCCATCGAGGCGGAGCGCGACGAATTCATCGCCGACGCGGTGCGCCGCTTCGAGACGAATTCCGACCAGAGCGAGCACTTCGCCGCGGTGGTCAATGACGCCGGCCGACGGTTTTACCGGTACGCCCGAGCGGTGCGACAGAGCGATCTCGACCGGATTCGCGGCGGGTTCAACTCCGCTCTTTCCCCGACCCAGGTCGCCGACCCGGTGCGGGCGATCCTGCTGATCGACATGCACGCGGAGTGGGCCGGCGATCAGCTCCTGCTCAACCGCGTGTACATCATCCTGGCGGGACTGCTCGCCGGACTGCTCGCGATCGCGGTGTTCTGGTTCATCACCACCCGGATCATTCTTTCGCCGGTGCGCGTGCTGCGCGATACGGCGGAGAAGGTCGCCGAAGGCAACCTCAACATCCGGGCCGACATCGATACCGGCGACGAATTCGAGCAGCTCTCGGACACCTTCAACGCGATGCTGGTGACGTTGAACCAGTCGCAGGAGCAGCTTCGCTCGCTGAACAAGCAGCTTGACCTGAAGCTGGACGAACTGGCGAAGACGAATGTCTCGCTGTTCGAGGCGAATCGGCTGAAGGGCGAGTTCCTGGCCAACGTCTCGCACGAGCTCCGCACGCCGCTGAACTCGATCGTCGGCTTCGCAGAGCTTCTCGACGAGCAGCTCGCCGAGCAGCAGGGCCCCGAAGCGGAAAAGAAGCGGCGATACCTGCGGAACATTCTCGACTCCAGCCGATCGCTGCTGGAGTTGATCACCGATCTGCTCGACCTGGCGAAGATCGAGGCCGGACGCATCGACGTGCATGTGGAGCGGATGTCCATCGCCGACGCCTGCGAAGGGCTGGCCAATCTCATCCGGCCCCAGGCCGACCGAAAGAAAATCGAGGTGCGGCTGAACGTCGGGCGAAAGCTGCCCGTCGTCCGCACCGATCCCGGCAAGTTCCAGCAGATCGTCTTCAACTTCCTGTCCAACGCGGTGAAGTTCACCCCCGAGGGCGGGCGGATCACGCTGGGGGCGAGTGGTGAGGAAATGACCGCCGAGGGTGAGGTCAAGTCCGTGCGCGTCTGGGTCCAGGACACCGGCCCGGGCATCCCCGTCGAGCGACAGGAAGAGATCTTCGAGAAGTTCCGCCAGTTGGACTCCGGGGAGACGCGGGAGCACGGCGGGACGGGCCTGGGCCTGGCGATCAGCGCCGAACTGGCCCGGATGCTCGACGCCCGCGTCGAGGTCGACAGCGACGTGGGCCAGGGCGCGAAGTTCAGTCTCGTTTTCCCCGTGCATCTCAAGGCGAAGAGCGAGCCGCTCATGCCCGAATTGACCAACTGATCACAGCATGCCGGGCAACTCGCGGTCGACCTCGGGGAAGTAACGGCGGATCACGGCACAATCGAATTTCGACAGGATCGCCGACGCCGGCTCGCGCTGCAGCAGAAATCGGAATGCGTGATGCACGACCTTCTCCGGGGCCACGCGGCCGTGACTCCAGTGGTCGTAGTCCGACCAGCTCAGGTCGACAGTGTACTCATGGGTGCGGCCGTCGTCGTTCACCTCCACCGTGAACCGCCAGCCGCGGGAAGAGTCCGTCTCGGTCTTTACGTCAATTTCAGCCATGGCGGCATTGTAGCAGGCGTGGACCCGGCCATTTGATGGCCGCAAGCAACGCAGGCGAGACACGAAGGGAAGATCGCCGGATCGACAAATATGTATGATGCGCCCATGAGTCGTCGCACCACACAAGCGAGTCCCGCCCGCATTGCGGCGGTTGAAGTGCTCACGCGTCTGGCCGAGGCGTATCCCGATCTGCCGCTGGTGGAACCGGACGTGGCCGGGCTCGACGCCCGCGACGCTCGGCTGGCGGTGGCGATCCACCGCACCGTCGTGCAGCGCTGGCTTACGCTGCGCTCGATCCTGAACACCTTTCTGCGCCAGCGACTGGAGCAACTCGAACCACCGCTGCAGGCGGTGCTGCTCGCCGGGGCGGCGCAACTCGTGTTCATGGCCCGCATCCCCGCTTACGCCGTGATCGACGAATCGGTCGCCCAGGCCAAGCGGCGGGTTCGGCCCGGGGCGGGCGGGCTGGTCAACGCCGTGCTGCGGAAGGTGGGCGGGTGCGTGGTCGACCGCGAAGTGCAGGGCCGGTGGGAGCCGGCCGCCGACGGCGTGCCGTGGGAACAGGGCGCGATCTACTTCGACCGCCCGGTCGTCCCCGACCCGCAACACCTCGACGCCCATCTCGCCGCCTGTGCGTGAACCCGCCCGCGCGCTCGCGCTG
>CAYFQS010000382.1:0-3821 GCA_964345245.1 uncultured Planctomycetaceae bacterium
GGTGTGCTCTTCCGATCTGCTCTCGGCGGCCCTGATTGAGGGCTTTACGTTGTTCGGCATCGTGGTGACCATGCAGCAGGGCGAGATGTAATCGACGGACCCTCGCCCCCGCCAATGCGGCGGGTCGCGGGCTGCCCGGCCGAGCGAGGACAAGTCGACCCGGCAGCTCGCGACCCGATTACCTTCGCGAGGAACGAACGATGGACCGAACCATGTGCTTTGTCGCAACCCTGGGAATTGGGCTGTTGATGCCGGCCTCGCTGGCGGTGGCCGCCGAAGGTGAAGCCGCCAGTCCGATGGCCGGTACGCTCTGGCAGTCGCTGGCCGCTATTGTCGCCTTTCTCCTTCTGTTCGCTGTGCTTTACAAGTACGCCTGGGGTCCGATCCTCAGCGGCCTGCAGGCCCGCGAAGAGAAAATCCGCAATGACCTGAGCGAGGCCGAGCGGGCCAACGCGGAGGCGAAGAAGACTCTCGAGGAGTACAAGCAGAAGCTTGCCGAGGCCGAGACCGAGGCCCGCCGGGTGCTCGACCAGGCCCGCGAGGACGGCGAGCAACTTCGCCAGCGCCTGCGCAGCGAGACCGAGGACATACTCGTCCAACAGCGCCAGCAGGCGTCGGACGAGATTCGCCTCGCCAAGCACCAGGCGGTGGAAGACCTCTACGCCCAGGCGGCCAACCTCGCCACCGCGGTGGCGGGCAAAATCCTCCAGCGAGAGATCGGCGAGCAGGACACGCAGCGCCTCGTCGACGAATCCCTGAACGAGCTGGAGCAGGGACGGTTGAACTGATCGCCGCCGCGTGCGGCCCGACGTAAGCGGGATGCCACCATGCCCGAGAGCGTTCTCGACACCCACAAGATGGTCACCGCCCTGGCGGAGACTTACGCCGAAGCGCTGTTCGCGCTGACCGAGGAGGCGGGCAATTCCCCCGAGGTCGCCGAGGAGCTCGAGCAGCTCGCGAACCTGTTTGTCCGGCAGCCCGACCTGATATCGCTGCTGCACAACCGCGGGATTCCCAGGCACCGGCGGGCCCGGTCGCTGCGGGACATCTTCAAGGGCCGCGTCAGCGACCTGGTCTACAAGTTCCTGCAAGTGCTGAACGTGAACGATCGGCTGGGACGACTGGAAGAAGTCGCCGTCGCGTTCATCAAGCTCAACAAGGATAAGCGCGGCGAGATCGACGTGGACGTCTATTCCGCCCGCCCGCTGGACGAACGGCAGATGCGCCACATCGCCGACCGACTGGGCAGCGCTCTCGGCCGAACCGCGATGATTCATCCGCGGGTCGACGAATCGCTCATCGGCGGGCTGAAGTTGCGGGTGGGCGATCGGCTCATCGACGGCTCCGTCGCCGCCCAGCTTGCACGAGTCAAACGACAGTTGACCGAAAACGCCCGGGAGGCCATCCGCCGGGGCGACGTAACCATTGACACCGAGTCCGGGGAAAGCGAGTAATACCGTCCGGCGGCAACGCGTCCGCCCCGCACGAGTGACAAGACCATGAAGATCAATACCGACGAAATCACCAGCGTCCTGAAGCAGGAAATCGCCGAGTACTCCACCGAACTCGAAGTCTCCGAGGTGGGCACCGTCCTCGAGGTCGGCGACGGCATCGCGGAGATTTACGGCCTGGCGAACGCGATGGCGGCGGAACTGCTCGAATTCGAGGCCGAGGGCGGCGAGACCGTCATGGGCCAGGTGTTCAACCTCGAAGAAGCCACCGTCGGGGCGGTGATTTTCGGCGACTACCTGAAGATCAAGGAAGGGATGAGCGTCCGGTCGACGGGGCGCCTGCTCGAGGTGCCCTGCGGGCAGGCGATGCTCGGCCGGGTGGTCGACCCACTGGGCCAGCCGATCGACGACGCGGGTCCGATTGAGCCCGAGGCCCACCGCAAGGTCGACATCATCGCTCCCGGCATCGCCGATCGCCAGCCGGTCAAGGAGCCGCTGCAGACCGGCATCAAGGCCATCGACGCGATGATCCCCATCGGCCGGGGCCAGCGCGAGTTGATCATCGGCGACCGCAAGACCGGCAAGACCACCGTCGCGATCGACACCATCCTCAACCAGCGCCATACCCACCAGACCGCCGACCCGGTGTACTGCATCTACGTCGCCATCGGGCAGAAGGAATCCACGGTGGCGGCCACGGTGGAGACGCTCAAGCAGCACGGGGCGATGGAGTACACCATTGTAATCAACGCCGGGGCCTCCGACCCGGCGCCGCAGCAATACGTGGCGCCCTACTGCGGCTGCGCCATGGGCGAGCACTTCATGTGGCAGGGCAAGCACGTGTTGTGCATCTACGACGACCTGTCGAAGCAGGCGGTGGCCTACCGCCAGCTTTCGCTGCTGCTGCGTCGCCCGCCCGGTCGCGAGGCCTACCCCGGCGACGTGTTCTACCTCCACAGCCGACTGCTCGAACGCGCCACCAAGCTCAGCGACGAAAAGGGCGGCGGATCGCTGACCGCCCTGCCCATCATCGAGACCCAGGAAGGCGATGTCTCGGCGTACATCCCCACCAACGTGATCTCGATCACCGACGGGCAGATTTACCTTGAGCCGGAGCTGTTCTTCGCCGGCGTCCGCCCCGCGATCAACGTGGGCATCTCGGTCAGCCGCGTGGGCGGCAACGCCCAGATCAAGGCGATGAAGGACACCGCCAAGTCGCTGCGGCTCGACCTCGCGTCGTACCGCGAACTCGAGGCCTTCGCTCAGCTCGGCACCGAGCTGGACAAGGCGACCCAGCGCCAACTCGACCGCGGCCAGCGGATGGTCGAGCTGCTCAAGCAGGGCCAGCACGCGGTGCTGGACGTGACCGATCAGGTGATCTCGATCTTCGCCGGCACCCGCGGATATCTCGACGACCTGCCGGTCGACCAGGTGCGCGGCTTCGAGCAGGGGCTGTTCGAACACTTCCACACCACCGCCCGCGAATTGTGGCAGGAAGTGGCGGACAAGCAGGCCGTCGACGGCGACCTGGAGCAGAAGCTCGCCGACGAAGTGTCCGGTTTCAAGAAGAACTGGGTCGCGTCGCACGGATCAACTGAAGAGTCCGCCGGCTGATTCCGGTCCGGGCGACCGGTAGAAAGATCGTCAGCATGCATCACGGCACGCCCGCGCCGGACGCGGCGCTGTTCGCGTTTCTCCCCTGCTGTTTCGTGATTGGGGCGCTGGCCATCAGCGCCCTGCTCACCGCATTCTGGATCTGGATGATGATTGACTGCGCATCGAACGAGCCGAGCGAAGGCAACGATAAGGTCGTATGGATTCTCGTGGTCGTGCTGACCGGGTTCATCGGGGCGTTGATCTACTACTTCGTCCGGCGCCCCGAACGCCGGCGGCGCTTCGGCCGGTAGGCGAGTTCATGGGTGAACCGGGCCCCGAGCTTCCTTCGCTCGCCGACTCACCGCCCCGCCGAGCTCCCACAATTGGCGTCCCGACCGACATTTGTCCCAACTTTGTTGCACATAGCCGCGATCTCTCCGCTATACTGCGAGACAACGGTCAGGGACTTCATTTTTCTCATCAGGGGTAGCAACATGCTGCACGCGCTTCTCACTCTCGCTCAGCAGGCACCGGAACCCGGAGCCGGCGACGCCGCGGCCGGCGGGCTGATCATGTGCCTGTTCGGGATCATCGGCATCCTCGTGTTCGTGTTCTGGGTCTGGATGCTGATCGACGCGATCCGCAATCCGGGCCTCGACTCGACCATGCGGATCGTGTGGATTCTCGTGATCATCTTCACCGGAATCATCGGGGCGATCATTTACTTCTTCATCCGCCCGAAGGGCCCCGTCGCCCCGCCGCAGGGGCAGCAGC